>NZ_JASPKB010000004.1:0-267295 GCF_030232515.1 Corynebacterium sp. MSK004
AAACGTCCAAAAAGCCACTAGACATCCCGTCCAAAAACATCCTGGACTCCGTGTCCAAAAAGTCGCTAGACATCACAGACTTAGGTCTTGGGTGGGTGCCGCAACGTCACTCTTAACATTGCTACCGGGCGTTTACGGCGGTGGGGTGGGGTTTCCGCACTAAAATGACCTAAGTCGGGCAAGATCCCGCCCGCACCTCACGGGCGCCCCCACTTCAAAAGATGTGCGCCACACGCACAAAGAAACCGGCGGCCAGCAACCACGAGGCTTGTGGTGCCAGCCGCCGGATTCGCAGAAGCGGTATGAGACTACTTAATCCCTGAAGTAGCTCAGCAGACGGAGAATCTCCGTGTACAGCCAGACCAAGGTCACGGCCAAACCAAGAGCGATACCCCAGGCATACTGCGCCGGAGCACCCTGGCGAATCAGGCGGTCTGCCTGGTCGAAGTCTGTCATAAAGGACAAGGACGCCAGAACAATGCAGACGAG
Source organism: Corynebacterium sp. MSK004 (assembly GCF_030232515.1). Taxonomy (NCBI): domain Bacteria; kingdom Bacillati; phylum Actinomycetota; class Actinomycetes; order Mycobacteriales; family Corynebacteriaceae; genus Corynebacterium; species Corynebacterium sp. MSK004. The sequence goes on from NZ_JASPKB010000004.1 coordinate 490, forward strand.
GGAGAAGATGATGGAAAGCATGCCACCATCACGCAGCGGATTAAAGCCGAAGAAAATAGCGCCCAACATGTTACCCAGAGCCAACACGGCCACGCCGGCAATGAGGCCGAACATGATCTTGTTGAACTTCGGGGTGACCTTTACCGCACCGGTCTTGTAGACCATCAGCATGCCGATAAAGACGCCTACGGTACCCATGATTGCTTGGCCGATAACTGCCATGCCATCGGAATTGCCGAAAGATACGCCGGCAAACATAAGGGAGAATCCGCCCACAAAGAGGCCCTCAAACACGGCATAAATCAACGTGACGGCTGCAGAACCAAACTTCTTGCCAAACGTTGAGACAAGAACAGTAATGAAACCGCCGAGCGCACCGACCAAGGTAAGAATCATCGCGATGCCTGGGTTAATCAACTCGCCAACAGCAAAGTTGAGCACGGCCATGACGATGATGACGCCAAGAGTAATGCCAGTCTTGGTCACGACATCATCAACAGTCAGCGGCCGATCGGCGCTGCGATTCTCCTGGATAAATGGATTATCGCTCTGACCGTAGGGATTGCCGCCCTGGGTCTGATTTTGGCTGGACGAGAGGGAACTCATGACGGGGTTGCTAGAACGCACGCGAATCCCGATTCCTTTCACAGTCTTTCTCTAAAAAGCGGCCTCTAGGGCCGCCTTGTTTGTCGTTTCATAAAGATCAACGCGCCCCACTGCTAGGAAGTTCCCAAAAATCTCAAAATTCGCAAAATTGTCCACGCGTAACAGGAATGCGTCGACAAGCACTGTGATTGACCAGTACGTGTGGAAATAGTGAGCACTTACGGCTGTCGGTTTTGACATTCACCCCACGCGTACCGGTTGCAAAGGGCTACTATCCATACATCTGGCCATCCCTTCCTTGAAAGAGAGTAATCCGGATGAAGAAGCTTTGTTTTGTACTCACAGCGAGTGCGGTGTTCCTTGGCGGATGTGGCAATGACACTGAGCCCGCGCCCACCCCAACTAGAACCAACATCTCGAGCACCATCGAAAGTCCCTCGATTACTAGCGCCACAAGTGCCTATGAATCCACGAAGCCGTCGACTACATCCGAGGAGTTTCAACCTGAGCCAGTCCGACCTGAAACCGACGCCCCTATGGCCGACGAAGTGCCTGCAGAGCCCACCGTTCTCGAATGTCTTGAGGGGACCCCCGGACCAGCTCGATGGTCTGATGGCACCGTTGCCTACTCCCAGTGGTGCTTCGACACCCTTGGCGGCGAGGAATATCTCGAAGCCGAGCACAGCGCAGGGCTGATAGCGCCAAAACAACAGCAACCAAGACAACCGAGCCCGTGGGTGCAGGGCCAGATTGATTGGGCGAATTGTCTTGAGTCTGGTAAGTCGGAAGAACAATGCCGATTAGAACTCAACTAGAAGGCGAATGACAAACACAAACGTGCAGCAAAGAAAAACGAGACACCGGCCGGAACGATGTCTCGAGACTTCACATGGTGCCCCCACTGGGACTCGAACCCAGACTGAATCGATTTTAAGTCGACTGCCTCTGCCGATTGGGCTATGGGGGCCTACCCGTGCCCACTCATCTTAGGGCACGGGTAGGCATGGACTGAAAATAGGGTCGGCTTCTGCGCGACTCTTTTGTTTTGAGCTCGCTAGCTGGCGGCGAGGCCGCTGATGATGCCGTCGAGGATGTCCTTCTCACTGATGAAGAAGGAACGGGCTTCACTGTTGCGCTCAATCATCGTCATGATGCCCTCGATGGCCACGCATCCACCACCGATGACATCTGCGCGTCCAGGGTGGATGACGGGGTTGAGAGCGCGCACATCCGAAGGCAATCCAATCATCTGTCGGGTGAGCACCCGCAGCGCATCGAAGCGAAGCTCGGAACCGTGGATGGAGTCGGCATCGTAGCGCTCCATCCCCTGGGCAAGCGCCGAAAGAGTCGTAAACGTACCGGCACAGCCAACGAAGGTGAGGGCTTTGTCGATAGGAACGATCTTCTCCACTTCGGCCATGCGCTCAGCAACATAGTCGCTAGCAATCTCAATCTCGGCCTCCGTGGGAGGATCGGTGCGCATGATGCGCTCGGTAAGCCGCACGCACCCCATCTGAGCAGAGTGCGAGCCGAGGATCTCGCCATCGATTGTCCCCACGACGAACTCTGTCGAACCACCGCCCAAATCGATGACGCAATACGGGCCCTCCTCAGAGTGCAGGTCCCCCACCGCACCGGTAAAGGACAGCAGTGCCTCTTCCTCACCGGAAATTACCTCCGCGCGAGCCCCCGGCTGGATTTCACCGAGAAGCTCCTCGGTCATGTTGAAGAACTCGCGGTGGTTTTTTGCATCACGAGTGGCCGAGGTGGCGACCATGCGCACGCGCTCGACCTTTTCAAACTTCATTTGTTTGACGTAGCCTTCGAGCGCTACGCGAGTCCGCGCAAGAGCTTCAGGATCAAACTCACCGGTAGCATCGACGCCCTGGCCAAGGCGAACGATCTCCATCGTGCGGGTGATGTCCCGGATATTGCCATCCTCCTGAATCTCGCTGATGAGCAGGCGAATGGAGTTGGTTCCGCAGTCGACAGCAGCGACGCGAGTCATAGGGTCAGCCTTTCTTTTAACCGGCGTTAGAAAAATCGAACTGGGTCATGTGGATGCCCAGGTCCCCCACGGTGGGCCAATCCTCAGGGATGGCGCTTCCCCGGAGTTTACCGTGCTCCGCAGCCATCGCGACGGCCTCGGTACCAAAGCGCACGCGGCCCGGCCCCTCAGCTAAGGCATAAGCGATGAGAACGTGGAGGCACTTCACGCGCTCTGGCATGCCGCCACCTGAAAACTCAGTGCCCAGGTCTTCCATGGCGTTACGGGTTTCCAGGTAGTGTTCGTGCGCCGCCTGGTAATCCTGCTGCAGGTCCTCTTCTTGGGCGAGGCGCTGCTCCATCCACTTCATGACATGGGCAACCTCAAGGCGCGATGCTTCGGCAGTCAGGCGCGGGTCGGTGAGGTAGTAAAGGGTGGGAAACGGGGTGCCGTCGGGAAGCTTGGGCGCGGTTTTAATCACCGCTGGGGCTCCGTCCGGGGTGCGGTAAGCAATGTCCACGACGCCGCGCGGGGCGCGACCCAACTGTTCGCGGACGACTTCAAGGTCAGCATCGGTCACGGTCATAGGAACCATTGTGACATGGAGATATGGATGAGTCCTATTCAGCAGGTGTTTCCGGTAGGTTTTCCGCATCTTCCGATACTGAATCCCACAGCACCGTGTACCACTCGCGGTCGTCGGCATCCTCACGACGCTCTGAGGTCACCGTGTCACCAGAGTCCATGCGCGGATCCATGATGCGAAAGGCCATCTCGCCTTCATCCATGACACCGAAGCGGCGGCGCGCCTCCTCCTTGACGTATTCCTCGGATCGATACTTGTCAATCTCCGTGAGGAGGTCATCCTTCTGTGCCTGCTTGGCGACGATTGAGCTTTCCAGCCGCGCAATCTCCGATTGGCCGTGGTAGTAATTTCGCAGCGGAACGGCAATGGATAGCAGTACTACGAGAACAACAGCGATGATCACGCCGATCCCGAGGATGTCTAGCCCTTTGGGCTGCACAGGCGCTTTCTTCCGTTTAGCTCGCTGCTCATCGCGGGCACGCGTGCGAACCGGAACGGTGTTCCGGCGTTTCGTGCGGGGAGAAGTAGTGCGTGCCATCGGAAAGCCATTGTATCCCGGACCGGCCCAGGTGCTGTGCGGCGCGCGACGTGTCCCAGAAATAACATGCGCCTCAGAAGTTTTGGGCTGGGCCTGTTCGGGGCCAGACAACAGGAAAGGTGCCACGATCAAAACGATTAAAAGGTGCCACGGTTACTGTGGCACCTTTTCGTTCACCAGTCATTCAGCGAGTGGTCTGTGCAGACCACTGCTGGAAACCGGAGTTAATTCCTAGCCTTGGAAGCGCGGGAATGCGGAGCGGCCGGCATAAACTGCGGCGTCACCCAGTTCCTGCTCAATGCGCAGCAGCTGGTTGTATTTGGCAACGCGCTCAGAGCGGGCCGGAGCACCGGTCTTGATCTGGCCGCAGTTCAGAGCAACGGCGAGATCAGCAATGGTGGTGTCCTCGGTCTCACCGGAGCGGTGGGACATCATGGTGCGGTAGCCATTGCGGTGTGCCAGCTCAACGGCGTCGAAGGTCTCAGTCAGGGTACCGATCTGGTTAACCTTCACCAGCAGAGCGTTGGCGGCCTTCTTCTCAATGCCTTCCTTCAGGCGAGCCGGGTTGGTGACGAAGAAATCATCGCCGACAATCTGCACCTTGTCACCGATAGCTGCGGTGAGCTTGGTGTAGCCCTCCCAGTCATCTTCCTGCAGCGGGTCCTCGATGGACACGATCGGGTAGTTGGCGATGAGGTCCTCGTAGACCTTGGCCATCTCCTCAGCGGTGTGCTCGCCGCCCTCGAAGTGGTACTTGCCGTCCTTGTAGAACTCGGAGGATGCAACGTCGAGAGCCAGGGCGACATCCTTGCCCGGCTTAAAGCCGGCCTTCTCGATGGCCTCAACGATGAGGTCCAGAGCTGCCTTCGTGGACTCAGCCTCCGGAGCGAATCCGCCCTCGTCACCCAGACCGGTGGACAGGCCCTTGGACTTAATAACGGCCTTCAGTGCGTGGTAGACCTGTGCGCCCATGCGCAGGGCCTCGCTGAAGGACTCGGCACCGATCGGGGCGATCATGAACTCCTGAACGTCAACGCCGGAGTCAGCGTGGGCACCACCGTTGACGATGTTCATCATCGGAACGGGCAGGACATGAGCGTTCGGGCCGCCAATGTAGCGGTAGAGCGGAAGGCCAGCAGACTCGGCAGCGGCCTTAGCGGCTGCGATGGACACGCCCAGGATGGCGTTGGCGCCGAGGCGGGACTTGTTATCCGTGCCGTCCAGCTTGATCAGAGCCTGGTCGATGAGACGCTGGTCATCGGCCTCGAAGCCGGCAAGTTCATCAGCAATCTCTTCGTTGACGTTCTCAACAGCCTTCAGAACGCCCTTGCCCAAGTAGCGGTCACCACCGTCACGCAACTCGTGAGCCTCGTGAACACCGGTGGAAGCGCCAGACGGAACGCCGGCGACACCGCGTGCACCATCGTCGAGGAATACTTCAGCCTCAACGGTGGGGTTGCCGCGGGAATCAAGAATTTCGCGTGCCATTACGTGGATGATGTCAGCCATGCTGCTTTCACTCCTATAGAGCCAAATTGATCTTGGGTTCGTGTTCTGGGAGGGGATCCCAAACCACCTGGGGACAATTGTTCCAGAAAACTTCGGAACATGTCGGGCGGAAACGGACAACGTGACATAGATCTAGAAAGAGGCTAGGACACGGCAGGCTGTTCAATGGCGTAGGAATTTGCGGCTGCTGCGACTTTGCGCAGGTAATCCTCGGATTGGTTGTAATTGAGGACCGCCGAGCGCCATCCCTCTGGCGTGGAAAGATCCCTATCTCCGTGACACAGCAGTGCGGCAGCACCCAACGCGGCATCGTCGATTTGATTGGGATCAGCAACGCCATCGCCGTTGGCATCTCGGCCTAGATGCTCCCACGAAGAAGCGATGAATTGCATGGGGCCAACCGCCCGATCAAACTCGACATCGCCGTCAATGGCGCCGCCATCGCTATCAGGAACCAAAGTGGTGTTGTTAGTTCCGTCGAGAGGAATGCCCACAATGGGCGGGTCGGGATAACCATTCTCATCAAGGGAGGAACGGTCGAAGAGGCTTCCATTATAGGTCCCGTGACGAGTTTCTACCCAGCCGATACCGGCGAGGGTATTCCAGCGCAGATTACAGTTCGGCCAGGATTGCCGCGCGATCAGCTCGGCGTTGCCGTAGGCCCGCAATGCCTGGGCGGGGATACTGGTGGCGTCGGCAAGCTGGTCGGACCACCACGTCAGCTTGTCCGCCGTGCGCCCCGGCCCGTCGACATCAATAGCGGGCACCTCTGCCCCGCCCACGGGTGGAAGTTCCTCTGGGACGGGGGAAAGCTGCCGGAACGGGGATGGTTTATCCAGGAAGGAAAGACTCCAGGCCACCAAGGAAATGATCAGAATGATGGCCAAGACAATGCCGAGGCCACAGCCCCCGATCCTCCTAAGCCCCTGCGTCATAAAGGTGAATACTACAGCCCGTTGCAGGAAGGGGGTCGAGCGACACAGAGGGCGCCACGAGGCGACCGTATAGGCAAGACCTACGACAATCGCGGAACAAAAGTTATGTCCAAATGTTCCCATGCGTAACATTCTGCGCTACACTGCAGCGTTGAACAGAGAGCCGAGGCCCTGCTGGTGCTCCACGTTCTATCACTGTCCGTTCTAGAAACGTGCCTTTCTCTTAGCCAAGGAGTTCCATGTCCATCCGTCGTATCCTCGCTACTGCTTCCGCCGTTGTCGCCCTCGGCGCAATCACCCCCGCCACCGCTTCTGCCGCTTCCCTGACTGAGCTGGGCGGCTTCCTCTCCCAGGGCATCCAGTCCGCTGATTGCAACACCCTGCGTAGCACCCTGACGCTGATTGATCAGAGCACCGAGGGTGAGTTGCTTACTCCGAACACCACCCGCAACCAGCTGTCCAAGAACCTCACCGCACTGGGCAACTCTGAGGAACTCGGCCCGCTGGCCTTGGCCGCCGTGAAGTACTCCGGCCAGACCGCCGACCGCGCCCTCGAGTGCAAGATCGTCAAGGAAGACACTCTCGCAACCGGCGGTACCGGCCTATCCTCCACGATCGCTGACTACGCTCCCCTGCTGTCCTCGATGATTCAGAAGGGCTAGTTCTTTTCTCGGGCCTTACCCTCGGCCCACAGGCGCTCCTGCTCCTCTACCCCCACGACGTCCTCCGTGCCGTCGAAAAGGTAGGGCGCGCGGGAGCGCATTTTGTTGACGAAGGACATCGCAACATCGTCGAGAGTAAAAGCCCCACGGCGTGCCGCGATCTCGGCGTGAAAGAGGACCTGTAAGAAGACATCGCCCAATTCCTTAAGCAACTCGGAATCAGTGGCACGCTCCCGCACCGCCTGGGCGAATTCCGCCGACTCTTCTTCTAGATACGGCAGCAAAGTTTCGTGGGTTTGATCGCGCTCCCACTCCCCGATGCGCCGCGCACGCGACATCACCTCACGTGCCTTCCACATCGGTTCCTCAAGGGAGGGGGCGAGGATGAGGTCCGCATCAGCGTCGATAAGCGCGCGCACCTGCGGGTGTGATGGATCTGTGCTCACCACAACACCATGGCCTTCCGGATCCTCACCGCACAACAGTGAATCAAAGTCCCAGCGCACCTTCACCGGAACTTCATCAGTGAAAACAACAGGGCCCTGCAGTTTCCCAACGGCCTCCATAGGGATTAACGTGGGCCAGCGCGGATCTAACAACAGGACAGTCATAAGCAACGAGTATAGGTCCCCAGTTCTTTGAACTTTCGCTGCAGTTGCACAAACGCCCGCCTGAAGGGGTATTTTTAACCAATGACCACTTCCAATCTCACCGAATCGCCGCGCACGCACTCTGTGACGTTGTGGACGCTCATCGCGCTCATCATCGGTTCCACGGTGGGCGCCGGAATCTTCTCTCTTCCGCAGAACATCGCCTCCGTGGCCGGCCCTGGCGCCATGCTCATCGGCTGGCTCATCGCAGGCATCGGCATGCTCTCTGTAGCTTTCGTTTTCCAGATTCTTGCCCACCGCAAGCCGCACCTCGACTCCGGTGTGTACTCCTACGTCCGCGCCGGCTTAGGTGACTTTATTGGCTTTACGTCCGGCTGGGGCTACTGGCTAGGATCTGTGATGGCGCAGGTAGGCTACGCCACCCTGTTCTTCAACACCATTGGCCACTACGTGCCTTTCTTTGACGCCGACCACCGCTGGGTCTCCGCCATCGCCGTATCGGTGTTGTCCTGGGGAATCTTTGCTGTGCTGGCGCGCGGAATTAAGCAGGCGGCGATCATGAACATGGTGACGTCCATCGCCAAGATCGTCCCCATCCTCGCCTTCATCGTCATCCTCGCTTTCGTAGGCTTTAGCTGGGACAAATTCACTCTTGACTTCTGGGGCGAGGCCTCCGATAAGTCCCTCTTCGAGCAGATTCAGGGCATCATGCTCTTTACCGTGTGGGTCTTCATCGGCGTGGAGGGCGCATCCGTGTACTCCAAGCAGGCGCGCACGCGTGCCGACGTCGGCCGCGCTACCGTCATCGGCTTCATCAGCGTTCTGGCGTTGCTGGTATCCGTGTCCACGCTGAGCTTCGGCGTGCTTACCCAGGAAGAGCTCGCAGCGCTGCCGGATAACTCGATGGCGTCCGTGCTCACCGCGGCCGTAGGCGAATGGGGCGGCGCTCTCATTTCCCTCGGCCTGTGCCTCTCCGTGCTCGGCGCCTACGTGTCCTGGCAGATGCTGTGCGCGGAACCGATTGTCATGATGGCTGTCGATGGTCTTCTCCCCCGCAAGATCGGCACCGTGAACATCGCCGGTGCGCCGTGGGTAGCGCAGCTGATTTCTACGCTGACGATTCAGCTCTTCGTTATCGTCTTCTTCCTCAACGAAACTTCTTATAACGCCATGGTGCAGCTGGCCACCATCATGTACCTGCTGCCCTACATCTTCTCTTCCCTTTACCTGGTCCTCTTGGCCGTGCGCGGCAAGGGGCTGACTCACCCACATGCAGGGGTGCGCTTCGATATTTCAGGTCCGGAGGTGAGCCGCCGAGAGAATCGCCGCCACCTCTGCATCGGCCTCGTCGCCTTCATCTATTCCCTGTGGCTCATCTATGCCGCCGACCCGGTTTATGTTCTTCTCGGCGCGCTAGCCGTGGTCCCCAGCATGATTCCTTATGTGGCCACCCGCCTGTACAAGAAAGAGCGCGTGTTCAACACCTTCGAATGGTTCGTGGTAGCGCTGGTAGTTATCGGCGCGGTTGCCGCGGTGTGGGGCTTGAGCACGGGCCGCTTGGCGCTCTAGAAAACCTCGGGCGCCGTGCGGCGCGATAGCACCGCATAGGCGATGCAGCTTGCTATCCACAACACGTGGCCGATAGCGCTGATGACGAGGAAGATGCCTCCAGTAATCGAGGCCGCTTCCTCGTTGCCAAACCACCACGTCGGAACGGTGGCCGGACCGACGTCCCCAAAATCCGGCACGTTGGCATTGCCCACGATAAAGCCGATGAACACCAAGGCCATCGACACCCACGCCCACCCCAGCTTGCTTGTGTAATCACCGCGGATAAACAGCGGGAGCAAACCAAGCAGCACCCAAATGCCAACCAGGATTACTCCGAACATCATCAACATGAAGGTGAGCCAGCCACCGTTCTCACCGCTGAACTTAATCACCAGTGAGACGGGGATGCTGAGCAGCGAGGCAGCCATCCACACCGCCACTAAAACGATTCTGGGATTGGCCCGAGAAATCCCGGCGGCGGTGCTGGCGTCCATTATTTTTCTCCTACGCTAATGACATTCTTCTTAGTCTTAGCACCGCTGACGTCGACGCGCTCGAGTTCGAACATCGAAGCCAAGAAGTCCGCCACCCACTGCAGGAGTTCGATGTCACGCAACTTGGGGTCCGTGACGTTGCGTCCGGCCTTGGGGAAATTGAGCTGGATGGCCTTGGCCGCTGCACGGTAGTTGGAGCCCGGGAAGAGGCGCTTGAGGCGTACCTGCTTGGAATCCGCCAGCTCCACCGGATGGACCTTGATGCGCGTGCCCTGCACCGTGATATCGCTGACCCCGGCCCGGCGGGCCTGGTGGCGCAGGCGAGCCACGGCGAGCAGGCGCTCGACCGGCTCCGGAATGGGCCCGTAGCGGTCCTGCATTTCCTCCACCACATGAGCCAGGTCCGCGTTGTCTTTGGAGGCCGCCAGCTTGCGGTAGACCTCCAAACGCAAGCGCTCGGAGTTGATATAGGACTCCGGAATATGGGCATCCACCGGAAGATCGATGCGGATTTCCTTCGGGCCTTCGTCCGTGACCACGGGGGTCTCACCACGCGCGAGCGCCTTGAAGGTCTCCACTGCCTCACCGACAAGGCGCACGTAGAGGTCAAAGCCCACACCGGCGATGTGGCCCGATTGCTCAGCACCCAGCACGTTGCCAGCACCGCGCATCTCAAGGTCCTTCATGGCCACGGCCATACCGGCGCCCAGATCGTTGTTTTGGGCGATAGTGGCCAGGCGGTCATAGGAAGTTTCCGTCAGCGTGGCGCCCTTCGGGTACAGGAAGTAGGCATAGCCGCGCTCGCGGGAGCGGCCCACGCGCCCGCGCAGCTGGTGCAGCTGGGACAGGCCCATGTGGTGGGCGTTTTCCACGATGAGGGTATTCGCGTTCGCAATATCCAGGCCGGTTTCCACGATGGTGGTACACACCAGGACGTCGAATTCGCGGTCCCAGAATCCTTGGACGGTGCGCTCAAGGACGTCCTCGTTCATCTGGCCGTGTGCCACGACGATTCGCGCTTCTGGGACTAGGTCCCGCAGCTCGCGGGCCTTCTTTTCGATATCCGCAACCTTGTTGTGGATGAAGAAGACTTGGCCGTCGCGCAGCAGCTCGCGGCGGATGGCCGCGGCCACCTGCTTATCCTCATACGCGCCAACATAGGTCAGGACCGGGTGGCGGTCCTCCGGCGGGGTCAGGATGGTGGACATCTCGCGGATGCCCGCCATGGACATCTCCAAGGTGCGCGGAATCGGCGTCGCGGACATGGTGAGCACGTCCACGCTGGCCTTGAGCGCCTTGATGTGCTCCTTGTGCTCCACACCGAAACGCTGCTCCTCATCCACCACGATGAGGCCCAAGTTCTTCCACTGAACGCCAGTCTGCAACAAACGGTGGGTACCGATGACGATGTCTACGGAACCATCCGCCAAACCGGCGAGAATCTCCTTGGATTCCTTGGTCGAGGTAAAGCGCGAAAGCACCTCGATATCCACCGGGAAGCCCTGCATGCGCTCGCGGAAAGTATCGGTGTGCTGCTGGGCCAGCAAAGTGGTGGGCACGAGGACCGCGACTTGCTTGCCGTCCTGTACGGCCTTGAAGGCTGCGCGCACGGCCACCTCGGTTTTGCCATAACCCACATCGCCGACGACCACGCGGTCCATCGGCACCGTGGATTCCATATCCTGTTTGACGGCGTCGATGGCCAGCATTTGGTCCTCGGTCTCGACGAAGGGGAAATTATCCTCCATCTCGGCCTGCCACGGGGTATCGGGGCCAAACTGGTGACCGGGTGCGGCCTGGCGCTTGGCATAGAGTTCCACCAGCTCACCGGCGATCTCGCGCACCGCGGCGCGCGCCTTCTTCTTGGTGTTCTTCCAGTCCGAGCCGCCCATCTTGGACAACGTCGGCGTCTCGCCGCCGGTGTATTTGCTCAGCAGATCCAGCGAATCCATGGGGACCCACAGCTGATCAGCCGGCTGGCCGCGCTTGGAGGCGGCATACTCCAACACGATGTATTCGCGGCGGGAGGTCTCATCACCGGATTGGACGGTGCGCTCGGCCATCTTGAGGAACTTGCCGATGCCATGGGTCTCATGCACCACGTAGTCGCCCTGCTTCAGGGCGAGGGGATCCACGCGGTTGCGGCGCTTTGCTGGGCGACGCTTCGCCCCCGCAATATCGCCTACACGGTTACCCGTGAGATCCGTTTCCGTAATGACGACCAGCGGCAACGCCTCAGCGTCCTTGAGCTTGCGCACCTTCGGGAACACCAGACCAGCATGGGACAAGGCCTGGTAGAGGGTGACCTCACCGGGGCTCGGCTCCCACCCTGGCGTGGCGACCTTGGTGGGGATGCCCTTTTCCGCAAAGCGCTCCACCATGCGCTTGATAGCACCCTGCGCAGGCGCGATGAAGGCGGCACGCCCGCCGGCCGTGGTGTGCGCCAGAAGCTGTGCCATCATGGCATCGATCTCTGAGATATCACCGCGCGGAGTAGGTCCGGGCTCAAAGTCCAGCGGCAGAGTCTCCGATTCAGCCGCCGCAAACATCCCCGGCGGGGCAAAAGTCCACAACGGGGCCTCGATATTCCGGCACGTCGCTTCCAACGACTCATAGGAGCGATAACTCGACGCCGAAGTGTCCAAGCCCTCGGCCGCCAGCGGACCATCCGCGCCCATCGCGGCGGCCTCCCAGCCAGCAGCCAAGAACTCGGCATCGGTGGATTCCAAGTCTGCAATACGGGTGCGGATTTTCTCCGGCGCCACAAGCAGCACGTGCGTGCCTTCCGCAAGCAGTTCGGGGAGGGTGACGAAGGGGGCGTCGGCAAGCACGGCCAGCACAGCCTCCATACCTTCGGCCGGGATGTGCTCCCCTACCTTGGTCAACAGCTCCGCCAGTGCTGCGTTGCCCCCAAACTTCTGCGCCAGCTCGCGGGCGCGCGCGGCTACCTCATTGGTGATCGGCAGCTCGCGGGCGGGATAGATAGCGACCTCTCCCACCTCGATCTCGGGGATGGCACGCTGGTCAGCCACGGAGAACTGACGGATATCCGTAATCTCATCACCCCAGAACTCCACGCGCACCGGGTAATCCGACGTGGTGGGGAAAACATCAAGGATGCCGCCGCGCGTGGCGTACTCACCGCGCTTGGCCACCATGTCCACGTGCTTGTAAGCACGAAACTCTAGCTCCGACAGGATATGCGCGAGCTCGTGCTCGTCCTCTTCCTTCAGGAAAATGGGCGCGCGGCCCTCCACCTTGCTCAGGATGGGCTGGCAGTACCCGCGGGCGGAGGTCACCACGACCTGGGCTTTGCCCGCTCCCACGAGGTCGAGCACACGCGCGCGCTTGCCGACGATATCCGCGGCCGGCGACAACCGCTCATGCGGAAGCGTCTCCCATGCCGGGAAGTAAGCGACCTTATCCCCCAGCATGGCTGTCAGCTCCGCGGTAAGGTCCTCCGCCTCGCGCCCGGAGGCGGTCACCACCAGCACCGGTGCGTGGTGCGCCAAGGTACCGATGGCCCAGGGGCGGGCCTGGTCGATGCCAGTAATGTGCAATGAGGCTTCCCCCGCTTGGGAGGCGAGGCCTTTAAGTTTCGGATCTGAGGCGGCTACTTTTAAAAGCCCGCCCAGCATCGGCGTTGCCACCTACTTGGCTCCCTTCAACTTCGGTGCTGCTTCCATGCCGGAAAGACCATTCCAGCACAGATTAACGATGTGCGCGGCAACTGTCTCACGCGAAGGCTCACGCTCATCCAGCCACCACTGGGCTGTGGTGGCCACCATGCCGACGAGCGCCTGGCCGTAAAGCACCGCCAGCTCTGGGTCGAGCCCGCGGTGTTCAAAGGCCTCACCGAGGATGTGCGCGATCTGATTAACTGCTGCATTCAACAACGTGGAGAAACTACGCTCATCCCCTGGCTTGGAATCGCGCACGAGGATCAAGAAACCATCGGTTTCCTCTTCCACATAAGTCAGCAGCGCGACGACCCCCTGCTCGATGCGCTCGCGCCAAGAACCCGTCTGTAGCGATTCCGTCACGACCTTCTCCAAGGCGACAAGCTCGCGATCAATGACGACGGCGTAGAGGCCTTCCTTGCCGCCGAAATGCTCGTAGACCACTGGCTTAGACACACCGGCGCGTGCCGCAATGTCCTCCACGCTGGCGCCATCGAAACCGCGCTCTGCGAAGGCCGCACGGCCAATGGAGATCAACTGCTCACGGCGCTCACGCCCGGTCATCCTTTGTCGAACCATGCCTTCTACTGTATCTCCCCCACTGGACATGGCCCGCACCAGCTAAAAGTAGCCCACTAGCACGGCGATAAAGAAGGTTGGCCACCTGTTTAGGTCTGATACACACCCGTCAGGTAACATGTCCCCCAGCGCTCATAATATGAGCGCGTTTCCCCATGGTGTAATCGGCAACACTACGGTTTTTGGTACCGTCATTCTAGGTTCGAGTCCTGGTGGGGAAGCAAGATAAAACACCGCCTGGCCTGCATTTATTCAGCGTTAGGCGGTGTTTGTTTTCTTTTCCTACGCCCTCGCCTAAAGCCTCTAATTTCAGCTTTCCTCGCAATCGATGCCACCTGCGCCGCGGTGTAGTTCAAGGGCGCAATGCCGGCTCGCGGAAGCACCCATCCGCGCCAATAAGCCATAACTGCTAGGCCAAAGCCCACGAAGGGAGAGATGACCATGCCGAGGGCAAACTGGTCGAAATACGCAAAGGACGCCATCACGATTCCTGTAAGCACCGCCGGCACAGCATAGAGCGGGCTGCCGCCAAAGACCGAGGGAATCTGGCCGGAAGCAACATCGCGCACCATTCCGCCGCCCACTGCGGTCAAGACGCCCAAGAATACGCAGGCAATAAACGGCATTCCATAAGTCAGCGCCTTCACGCAGCCAGTCGTGCACCAAACGCCTAAAATGACAGCATCCGCGTGCTCGAGGAAGATCTCCCAGGCCTTGCCCTTCAGGTCCGTCAAGAAAGCAATGAGCGCGCCCACACACGCCAGCGTGAGATACAGCGGATCAGAGATAGCCGCTGCCGGGCCGCTGGCGATCAGCATGTCACGGATCATGCCGCCAGCCAGCGCCGAAAAGAGCGCCAGAAAGACGAAGCCAATAATGTCGAATTCCCTACGGCGTGCAATCGTGCCGCCAATGATGCCGTTGAGCACCACGCCAATGAGGTCAAAGACCTGGTACAGAGAATGGATGAGTGGGTCGACGTCCTGAATCACAAATACTGACCATAGCGTACTGCTCACATATTGATGGCGGGCTTGCTGCAGTTCACATCATCGCTAACTTCGTGTCTCCCAGAGTGTCTTAGCCAAGCGCCCTCGACGGCCGCCGTTTCCATAAGTGCAGACCTCGAAGTGCAGACACGCAGGTGGGCGTCGTGAAGCGCAACGCCCTGCTTGTCGACGACCCAGCAAGTCTGCACTTCCAGGTCTGCACTCTTGTGGAAACCGGCCCCTCCTTTTTCTGTAATGCTCACTGCTGCTCTGATAGTGGAAACGCGGTGCCGTGGGTTTACACTGTTACGAATTCATTCACTCTCTTCTCTCGAGGTAAATCATGTCTCCTAACGATGCACAGCAACAACCGCAACAGGCACCAGGCCGGAATCCTTTTTCCACCACACCACAGCCAGTTGATTCCGACACGGCAGCCCAGCCGAAGAGTCCCAAGCCTGCATGGTGGATGGTTCCCGCCGCTGCCCTAGTCGGCGTAGCACTTGGTGCGGGCGCCACCTACGCATTCACCGGAACTAAAGAGGAACAGGTTTCCGCAGCCTCTGCTGAGCCAGCCTCTGCACAATCCGGAGAAGCGAACAATGCCGACACCTCAAATCCCCAGGAAGACAGCACCACCGGAGGCACCCTCGACGAACTCCCCAAGCTCGGCGAACCAGCCATGAGCGGAAACGAAAAAGTCATCATTGACTCCGTCGAGTTCGCTCCCACGGTGGAACTAAGGAACCAAGATTTCTCCTCTGGGGCGTCTGAAACTGTCATGGAAAGCCCTAAAAATGAAGGCGCACAATTTGTCATCGTTTCTGGAACTGTCTTCAATGAGGGAAAAACCCCACTCATCGCCGACTTCAACAAGTTCGCCTGGATCGCTGACCAGGAAAGCCGCATGTACGACCCCATCAACGACCACTGGCGGGTCCAAGCCAATTGGGATACCCTCAGCGACTCCATTGGCCCCGGATTTTCCACACCATATACCTGGGTATTCGAGGTTCCCGAGGACTTCAAACCCGTAGCTTTTGCCTACGACGACACGGGAGACAACGTGATTGGAAACAGGCTTGCCTCCATCGACGTACGCAGCTAGTGCGCAAGCATACGAAACCGAGCCGCAGAAAATAGCCAGATTCTCAATCCATTGAAACCTGGCTTGGTTCTTGGTTAGCCCTGCGCCTCCGGCGTCGCATAGGGGCTGCGCGAGGAATCCACCACCTGGCCGGCGTGCGCGGAGTGGGCGGTGGCGGTTTGCTCGAAGACTAAGGCGGCGGGTTTAACGCGCACGTCGGGCTTTTCGCCTTTATTGACCATGACGTACTGCCCCATCATTCCCTCGTCCTCATGCAGCAACATGTGGCAGTGGTACATGTACGGGATGGTCTTGTCCGGGAAGTGTCCAAACTCCACCAGCAGGCGCGCGGTTGCCTTCGGCGGAAGATTCACAATGTCCTTCCACCCGGAGTTGAACACATTCATCTTCTCATCGCCGTCCCAGTCCAGAACCTTGAAGCGGGCGTTGTGGATGTGGAAGTTGTGCGGCCAATCAGAGTTCTCATTGGTCACGGTCCAGATCTCCGGGGCGTCGTGATCAATGACCGTATCCACCCGCGCCATGTCCATCTGCTCGCCGTTGATCATGAAGGTGTTGAGCACGAACTCGCGCTCTTCAAGGCCCTCCGTGGACGGGGTCTTCGCCGCGGCTGGGTCCAGCGTTTCCGGCAGAGCCGGTGGCTCCGGTGCGGACTCTTCCGGCCCGGAAATGGTGAGAATGTCAAAGGAATCCTGAAAGCCGAAGTCAGCCGCATCCTTGTCTTTGGGCACCCCAAAGTTATCCTTACGCGGCACCGAGCGCAGCTGTACTTCCTCGCCGGGCTCCAAGTCCACGATAATTTCGGCGCGCTCGCCCGGGCCGAAGAGGAGGGAGTCGACTTCCACGGGGGCGTCGAGAAGCCCAGTGTCCGTGGCGATGACATGGAAGGGGCCATTGCTCAGCTCCAGTGTGTAGAAGCGCATGGAGGCACCGTTAAGCAGACGCAGGCGAACCCGGCGCGTGGTGGCGTCGAAGCGCGCATTGGTGATGCCGTTGACCACGGGCGTGGTTCCGAGAAGGCCCAGGGTGTTATCGCTTTTCTCATCGATCTGTCCGTCCTCGGTGAACTTCGCGTCCATGATGACCACCGGGATATCGTCCACACCGTAGTCCTGCGGCAAGTCAAGACCAGAGGCCACGTCATCGTCGATGAGGAACATGCCCGCCAGCCCGCGGTAGGCATGCGTGGCCGTGGCCATGTGCGGGTGCGGGTGGTACCACAGCGTGGCCGCCGGCTGGGTGATCTCCCATTCGGGTTTCCAGGTCTTGCCCACCTCAATCGGCGAGTGCGGGCCGCCATCCGAGTAGGCAGGCAACTTCATGCCGTGCCAGTGCACCGTGGTCATCTCAATGAGATTGTTGGTGATCTCCGCGCGGACCTTCTCCCCACGCCGGGCGCGCAGGGTGGGGCCTAAGAAGGGGCCGTTAAAACCCCATGTCCTGGTGCGGTCATTGCCAGGGAGAACCTCCGAGTAACCGTCCTGCGCGGTGAGCTTGATTACTCGCGTTCCGTCAATAACTTCGCCCTCTTCCACCGGCGGGATGGGCAGGGCGCGCGGCTCACTGTCATAGCCCTGCGGCTCCGGTTGATTCTTCGAGGACGATGCAGAGCATGAGCTCAACCCCATCACGGTGGCACCGGCGATGGTGAGCACGGAGCCTTGGACGAAGACACGGCGGGACACTGTGGGACGAGCGGAGATAGACATGTTTTCCAGGATAGAGATCAGGCAAACCTTAGGACCCATATAAGGTCGAGCCGGGCTTAAAATCACAGTCATGACTCAGAGCTCGTCGCACTCCCAGGAATCCGCCAATGCACGCCGCTTCGTGTGGTCGAACGGCCTGCAGGGCGTGGGCGATCAATTGCTCTCTGGAAAGACGGTCCTCCCCTGGCTGTTTAGTGTGGCCGGCGTCCCAAGCTTCTTCACCGGCCTACTGGTCCCCTTGCGCGAGTCCGGTTCCATGCTCCCGCAGGCGGCGCTAACCCCATGGGTGGTGTCCCATCCTGCCCGCAAGCGCCTGTGGGTGTTGGGGTCGATGGGCCAGGGTGTGTGCGCGGCGATCATTGCGGCGGCTGCCGTGCTTGTTAGCGGCCCCCTCCTCGGCCTCATCGTCTGCCTCGCGCTTGCTGCTCTCGCCGTGCTCCGCGCGCTGTGTTCGCTCACCGGTAAGGACGTCCAAGGCCGCACCATCTCCAAGGGTCGCCGCGGCGTGGTGACCGGCCGGGCAACACAGCTCGGCGGGGCGGTCACCCTGATTACCGGTGGTGTCCTCGCCGTACTAGGTGAGCTCCCGCGCTGGGGTCTGGCGGTGTTGCTGGCCATCGGCGCGGCCACGTGGTTCCTTGCTGCAGCGGTCTTTCGCAGCATCGAGGAGCCTGTGCCGGAGAACTCCGGTCAGAAGGGCATAAATCACAGCTGGTGGAAGGACACGTGGCAGCTATACACCCAGGATGCCCGCTTCCGTGGCTTCGTTAACGTCCGCGCCCTGCTGTTGGTCTCCGCCTTGTCCACATCCTTCATCGTGGTGCTTTCGCAGAACATCGGCTCGCAGGCGCTCAGTGGGCTCGGCGGCTTTGTCCTAGCTTCAGGCTTAGCCAGTCTCGTCGGCGGCCGGGTTTCTGGTGTGTTGTCGGATAAGTCCTCCCGTCTGGTCATGTCCTGGGCCGCGGGTGCCGCGGCGATCATCTTGCTGGCCATCGTGGCCTGCGCCGCGTGGGCGCCGACAGCGGTGAGCATGTGGGCCCTTCCCCTCGGCTTCTTCCTGGTCAATCTGGCGCACGCCGCCATCCGCGTGGCTCGCAAGACGTATGTGGTGGACATGGCTGGTGAGGACAAGCGCACCCGCTACGTCGGGGCCGCAAACACCATGATGGGCGTCATCCTCCTCGTCGTCGGCGGCATCTCCGCCGTCATTGCACTCGCGGGCCCCTCGGCGGCCATCCTGTTCTTAGCGTGCATCGGTCTGATTGGCGCATGGCGTGCCCGAGCGCTCCCGGAGGTGTCACACGGGAAGTAGGCAGCACGCGTTATGATGAAACACAGTAAGTCCTGACCCCCAATCACAGGAGAAGCACACACTCGTGGCTGAAGTAACTGACTGCGCCGCCATTGTCCTGGCAGCAGGCGCAGGTACCCGCATGAAATCCTCAACCCAAAAGACGTTGCATGAGATTGGCGGGAGGTCACTTCTCGGCCACGCCCTCCACGCAGCCGCCGGTCTGAATCCGGAGCACCTCGTGGTCGTCGTGGGCCACCAGCGCGACCAGGTTTCCCCTGCTGTCGATGCCATCGCCGAGGAACTGGATTGTGCAGTATCCCAGGCGGTCCAGGAGGAACAGAACGGTACCGGCCACGCCGTGCAGTGCGGCTTGAGCGCTCTGCCGGACTTTAACGGCACCGTCATCGTGACTAACGGTGACGTTCCACTTCTGCGCCCGGAAACTCTGAGCCAGCTGCAGGAGACCCATACCAGCGAGGGCAATGCCGTAACAGTTCTGTCCATGACGCTGGAGGATCCCACCGGTTACGGCCGCGTGCTGCGCGCCGAGGATGGATCCGTCACCGCCATCGTGGAGCAGAAGGACGCCTCCGAGGAACAGCGCACGGTGCGCGAGGTCAACTCCGGCGTCTTTGCGTTCGACGGTGCCGTGCTTCGCGACGCCCTGACGAAGCTCAACTCCGATAACGCCCAAGGCGAGCTCTACATCACCGATGTGCTGGAGATCGCCCGCGAAGACGGCCACCGCGTCGGCGCGCACGTCGCTGCCGATCCGGAGGAGCTCTCCGGCGTCAACGACCGCGTGCAATTGGCCGCGGCCGGTCGCCTGCTCAACCGCCGCGTGGTTGAGGAAGCCATGCGCGGCGGCGCCACCATCGTTGACCCCGACACCACCTGGATCGGCGTCAACGTGACCATTGGCCAGGATGTCACCATTCACCCCAACACCCAGCTGTGGGGTGCCACGACCATCGCCGATGGCGCCGAGATCGGCCCCGACACCACCCTGACCAACATGCAGGTTGGTGAAGGCGCACATGTGGTGCGCACGCACGGCTTTGACTCTGTCATTGGCGGCAACGCGCAGATCGGCCCGTTTACCTACATCCGCCCCGGCGTCATCGTGGGTGAAGAAGGCAAGCTGGGCGGCTTCGTCGAGGCAAAGAAGGCGCAGATCGGCCGCGGTACAAAGGTGCCTCACCTGACGTATATCGGTGACGCCACCGTCGGCGATTACTCCAACATTGGTGCTTCCTCCGTCTTCGTCAATTACGACGGCGTCAACAAGCACCACACCACCATCGGTAGCCACGTGCGCACCGGTTCGGACACCATGTTCATCGCACCCGTCACCGTCGGTGATGGCGCTTACTCCGGTGCGGGTACAGTGATTAAGGACGACGTTCCTGCGGGAGCGCTCGCGGTCTCCGGCGGCAAGCAGCGCAACATCGAAGGTTGGGTGCAAAAGAAGCGTCCCGGCACGCCGGCAGCAGAAGCCGCCGGCAAGGCACAGGACGCCGAGGCTGACGAATAGACCACTAACTAACGACAAGTAAAGGGATATCTACCTATGACTGGCAAGGTTACCGGCAGCAGCAAGAACATGATGCTCTTCACTGGGCGCGCTCACCCAGCGTTGGCTGAGGCTGTGGCCAAGGAACTCAAGACCGATCTGGTTCCAACCACCGCGCGCGATTTCGCCAATGGTGAGATCTTCATTCGCTTCGAGGAGTCCGTCCGTGGTGCCGACTGCTTCGTGATGCAGTCCCACACCCAGCCGCTCAACAAGTGGTTGGTGGAGCAGCTCATCATGATCGACGCGCTCAAGCGCGGCTCCGCTAAGCGCATCACCGCCATCCTGCCCTTCTACCCATACGCACGCCAGGATAAGAAGCACCTGGGACGCGAGCCCATTTCCGCCCGCCTGGTTGCAGACTTGCTGGCTGCTGCTGGTGCCGACCGCATCGTGTCCGTAGACCTGCACACCGACCAGATTCAGGGCTTCTTCGATGGCCCGGTCGACCACATGCACGCGATGCCGATCTTGGTGGACTACATCAAGTCCAAGTACCCGCTGGACAACCTCGCTGTGGTCTCCCCCGATGCTGGCCGCGTGAAGGTGGCGGAGAAGTGGGCGCACGAGCTTGGCGACGCCCCACTCTCCTTCGTTCACAAGACCCGCTCCACTACCGAGGCCAACAAGACGGTGTCCAACCGCGTCGTCGGTGACGTCGAGGGCAAGGACTGCATCCTGCTCGATGACATGATTGATACCGGCGGCACCATCGCGGGCGCTGTCCGCGTGCTCAAGGAAGCCGGCGCCAAGTCCGTGGTTATTGCGTGTACCCACGGTGTCTTCTCCGACCCGGCCCGCGAGCGCCTGTCCGAGTGCGGTGCTGTCGAGGTCATCACGACCGATACCCTGCCGCAGTCCACCGAGGGCTGGGACAACCTCACGGTACTGTCCATCGCCCCGCTGCTGGCCCGCACCATCCACGAAATCTTCGAGAACGGTTCCGTGACCACTCTGTTTGAGACTCACTAGATTTGGTTCTGCGACAACGCTGCTGCTAAAATCTTGTGCGTCTCGGCGAGGGAGAAATCCGTTATCGACGCGATAGCACAAGTTAAGCAGTGAATCTTGTATTAAGCCTGCGATGACTCGTCCAAGACGTCCATCGGCAGGCTTTTGTCGTATCTACATGGTCCTACAACAGCCCTTGCCGCACAACGATACTTTAAGGAGATTTACTTATGGCTTCTGAGCGCCCCGTATTGAAGGCTGAAGTCCGTTCCGAGTTCGGCAAGGGCTTCGCTCGCCGTCTGCGCGCTGCAGGCAAGATCCCGGGCGTCGTCTACGGCCACGCCGTCGACGTTCTGCACTTCGCCGTTGACCGCCTGGAAATGACCGCACTGGTCCGTAACCACGGCGTCAACGCCGTGTTCGAGCTGGAGCTCGAGGGCGAGCAGCACCTGGTCATGGTCAAGCACATTGACCAGAACGTCCTGACCTTCAACATCGACCACATCGACCTGCTCTCCATTAAGCGTGGCGAGAAGGTTGAGGTCGAGGTTCCGGTTGTCCTCGAGGGCGAGCCGGCTCCGGGCCTCATGTCCATCCAGGATGCCGACGTCCTCCTCGTCGAGGCAGACGTGCTCAGCATTCCGGAAGAGATCGTCGTGTCCATCGAGGGCCTCGAGGACGGCACCGTGGTCACCGCCGGCGAGGTTTCCCTGCCGGAGGGCACCACCCTTGCTGCCGAGGAAGACACCGTCATCGTCTCCATCTCCGAGCCGGAGGTTGATGAGGACGTCGAGGCTGCCGCTGAGGCTGCTGAGGAAGGTGGCGCTGAGGCTGGCGCCGAGTCCGCCGACGAGTCCGCTTCCGAGGAGAAGAAGGACGAGGAGTAAACCTCCCCTCACCTATCTAACGCACCGCGCCTGCCCCCAGCTTTCTGGGGACGGGCGCGGTTCGCCGTTTTCGCCCCTACGCTGTTTAGAATGGGCAGCGTGACTCAATCTTCTTTCCTCGTCGTGGGGCTGGGCAACCCCGGCCCGAAGTACGCCGGCACCCGCCACAACATCGGCTTTGACGTGGCTGATGAGCTGGCCCGTGAGCTGTTCGCTTCCTTTTCCGTTCATAAGAAGACAAACACGGATTTCGCCGAAGCGCGGCGCGGGGACAACAAGGTGATCGTCGCCAAGCCGCGTTGCTTCATGAACTTGTCCGGCGGACCTATCAAGGCCCTCGCTCAGTACTTCAACATTCCGCATGATCACATCATCGTGGTCCACGATGAACTTGAGCTCGACTTTGCCACCATCAAGCGACGCCTCGGCGGCGGGGACCACGGCCACAATGGCCTGCGCTCCACCACGAAGTCTTTGGGCACCAAGGACTATCAGCGGCTTTCGGTGGGCATCGGCCGCCCACCTGGACGCATGGACCCAGCCGCGTTTGTTCTCAAGCCATGGAGCAAACGGGAAGCCCAGGAGGTCCCCATCATGTGCGCCGATGCGGTGGAGGAGATTCTTCGCGCGTTAGACTAGCCGGCATGAAGCTCGCTACTCTCCGCACCAGTTTTGGCACCTGCGCTATCCGCATCGATGGCCCCAACGTGGGCACCGAGCTGGATTATGAGAATGTCGGCGAATTGCTGGCCAGTCCAGACTGGCGTAAAGCCGCGCAGCTCTCCGGCGAGCCGGTGGTTTTTGACGACGCCGACCTCGCCCCCGTCATCCCGAACCCAGGAAAGATCATCTGTGTCGGCGTTAACTACGCCAAGCATGCCCGTGAGATGGGCCGCGAGCTGCCTACACAACCCACGCTTTTCATCAAGTTTCCAGAGGCTCTGACCGGCCCTTTCGATGACGTCTACGTCCCGGACTATGCCACGAAGAAGCTGGACTATGAAGGAGAGCTCGCCGTGGTCATTGGGCGCCGTGCGCACCGCGTTCCGGTAGCGGAGGCACTCGGGCATGTGGCGGGCTATGCCATCATGAATGACTACACTTTGCGCGATTATCAGCGCGCTACCACGCAGTTCCACGCCGGTAAATCCTTCTACCGCACCGCCGGCTTCGGACCGTGGTTGACCACGACTGATGAATGGGCCCCGGGCAAGGCCGCGCGGCTAGTCACGACCGTCGATGGTGAAGTCCGCCAGGACGATAACACCGATGACCTCATCTTCTCCGTGGCCGAGCTCATCGCCTTCTGTTCCTCCCTCTACCCTCTGAATCCGGGCGATGTTATTGCCACCGGCACCCCGGAAGGCGTGGGCTTCGCGCGCGGTGAGGAAGCACTGCTTGGCGACGGCTCCCGCACCCGCATCAGCATCGAAGGGCTCGGCGCGATTGAGAACACCACGCGCTTCGGCGAACCTCCCGCTGCCGGGGGCTGCGGCGAAGGCTGTATCTGTCACGGCCGTTAACATTCAGCCGTATCCAGGATCTTCAGCGAAAACTGACAGGTTTCGTTAGGGTGGGGCACCACACGTGCCCGACTGACCAAGGAGGATGAGCCTCAATGACTCTTTGCTCCCGCTTCACCGCCGCCGGCCTCGCACTATGCGCCAGCACCGCGCTGGTTGCGTGCTCTTCAGATAAAGAGGCCGATCCCGCCCCGACGCCGACTCCCGCGTCTGTGGAAACCGTGACGGAAACAGCCGTTGCAACTGGCGCGGACCAGGGCGATGTTGATGACGACGATGACCGCGATGACGACGCCCAGCTGCCTGCAGACACGGCTGCTGCCGGGGACGCCGGAAAAGCAGAGAATTCCGGGAAACTCACCGGCGATGAAGCATTCGAGAAAGCTTTATCCCACGCCGGCGTTGATGCCCAGACCGTCACAGAAAAAGAGGTCGACTACGACGATGGTGACGACGGCAAGGGCCCGCACTGGGAGATCGAGTTCAAGGCGAATGGCCAGGAACACGAACTCGACGTCGACGCCGCCAGCGGCGCGGTGACGCAACACGAGGTTGACTAAATACCTCCCAATTCGCCCCACTTGCTTAACCCCCGCGGTTAGGGATTCTCCCAGCTAAGCGGTAAATTTAGAGGTATGAGTTCACAGTCTAAGAAGTCTGCCACCAAGCCGCCGAAGCTAGACAAGCAAGCCTATGAGGACGAGCTCAAGCGCCTCCAAGCAGAGCTCGTCGAGATGCAGCAGTGGGTCGTTGAGACCGGCGCCCGCGTGGTCATCATCATGGAAGGCCGCGACGCCGCCGGCAAGGGTTCCGCCATCAAACGCATTACGCAATACCTGAACCCGCGTACCTGCCGCATCGAGGCGCTGCCGAAGCCCACCGACCGTGAGGCGGGCCAGTGGTATTTCCAGCGCTACATTGAGAAGCTGCCCACCGCCGGCGAGATCGTCATCTTCGACCGTTCCTGGTACAACCGCGCCGGCGTGGAGCGTGTCATGGGCTTCTGTTCCCAGCAAGAATACGTGCGCTTCCTTCACCAGGCTCCGCTGCTGGAGCACATGCTCATCGAGGATGGCGTCATCCTTCTTAAGTACTGGTTCTCCGTTTCTGATGAGGAGCAGCTCGCACGCTTTAAGTCCCGCCGCAACGATCCGCTGCGCCGCTGGAAGCTCTCCCCCATGGACTTGCAGTCCATTACCCGTTGGGAAGACTACTCGCGTGCCAAGGATGAAATGTTCGTCCACACCGATACCCCGTCCTCCCCGTGGTACACCGTGGAATCCGAGGACAAGAAGCGCTCGCGCATCAACGTGATCAACCACATCCTCAAGATGGTTCCGTACCAGCACGTAGAGCAGGATGTTCCTGAGATCCCAGATCGCCCCGAGCTCGAGGCCGAATACGTACGCCCGCCGCGCAATGAATTTGCCTACGTACCAGATGTCGCAGCCGATTTGGAGCGCGACAAGGTCAACGGCAACGGCTCCGGCAAGAAGCAGGGAAAGAAAAAGAAGGGCAAGAAGGACAAGAAAAAGAAGTAGTACTTTCGGCATGTACTACCATGGCCGTCTATGAGCTCTTCCCGCACCGCGCGTACCTTCCTGTCCTCGGTGCATTTGGGGGACGCGCTACTCGCAGGAGTCGCGGGGCTCGTAGCGGCCTTTTATTGTGCCTTGGCGTTTTCCTCTTCCGGAACGGTGGAAGTACTCGAGGCTCTCTTGTCGCTGCTGTTCATACCGTTCTTCCTCGTGTGGCGCTCGAGGCCAATCGTGAGCGCAACAGGATTCCTAGTTCTGCTCCTGGCCTGGGCTGTCATATGGATGAACCAGCTCCCCACCAATAGCGGCCTCACCCCGTGGGCGCTGACCGCCCCCATGGCCGTGTACACCACCTCGCGGTACATCACCCAGAGGCTGGTTCCGCGGGTGGTCCTCCTCATCACCGCACTCGGTACCTTTATCTCCCCCTTCATGTGGCGCATCGACACTGAGACTTACCTTCTGCGCTATGAGGTAGACACACCCTTCCTTGCCATGGTGGTGGCCCATTGGGCAGTGCTGGGCAGCACGTATTTCATCGCTGCCCGGTATTTTGACCGTGATCGCCAACGGGAGATACTAGCCCGCGAGCGCTTCCACCAGGCACAAGAAGAAGAACGCCTCCTCATTGCACGGGAACTGCACGATGTCCTTGCCCATTCCCTCACCCTGATTAAGGTTCAGGCTAATGCAGGCATCGTTGCAGCGAATACGGACTCCGGCGCGGCTGAAGAAGCACTTCTTTCGATCCGCGATAATGCGGATACCGCCTTGGGCGAGGTTCGCGGAATCGTCGCTGCCTTGCGCTCACCCGGCCCCACGGCTCTAGAGCCTGCTCAACAACTTGAGCACATCGAAGGAATCCTCGAAGGCTTCCGCGCTGCCGGGCTGAAAGTCGACGCAAACCTCCCAGCTGAATACGCCGTGCCGTCGTTGGTGCAGATGGCATTGGTGCGCATTACCACGGAGGGCTTGACGAATGCTCTGCGCCATCAGGGCGTCGGCACGCATGTCGTGGTTGAGCTTGTACTTGATGACGCCGCCGCGCTCACCCTCATCTCCACCAATCCTCATCCCACGCCAAGCAACGTCGCGGGCAGCGGCGTGGGCTTAGTCGGAGTGGCGGAACGAGCTCGTTCGCTTGGCGGTCGCCTCGACTATTCCGGCGATGCTCATTCCTTTTCCTTGCACGCACAGATACCGATGAAGGAGACAATGGATGCAACCCAGCAGCTCTAGAATCCGCGTCTTGTTGGCCGATGATCAAGCAATGCTGCTCTCAGCACTGTCTACCATCCTCACTGCGCAAGAAGACATCGAGGTCGTGGCCACCGCGGCCACGGGGGCGGATGCCGTGGCAGCAGCAATAAGCCACCACATTGATGTGGCTATCCTCGACATTCGCATGCCTGGCATGGACGGCATTGCAGCGGCGCAAGCCATACTCGAGCGCAAGCCCGAGTGCCGCATCATCATGCTCACCACATTCAATGATGAAGAGCTCGTGGCGCGGTCCATCTCCGCTGGCGCCCACGGCTTCCTGCTGAAGGATGCCGACCCAGAGGTTCTTGTGACCGCCGTTCGCAACGTGGCGCAAGGAGAATCGGTGCTGGCCGCCGAGGTAACCGGCCCAGTGCTGGAGGCTTATCGCTCGGCGCTGACGCGCGAAAACCTCAGCGCCCAGGAACGCCAAGGACTCAGCCTCGTAACGCGCCGCGAGATGGAAGTGCTTTCACTCATCGCGCGTGGTGCTACAAATGCGGAGATAGCCGCCGACATGGTCATCGCAGAAACCACGGTGAAAACTCACGTCTCCGCGCTCATGTCTAAACTCGCCGCACGTGACCGAGTGGCCCTCGTTCTCTTAGCGCAGCGTGCTGGGGTTGCCTAAGCTCCTACCACGGTAGGAGGTCTGCTCGCTGAAGACCATCATGCAGGCGGATTCCTTTATGATGAGCCCCGGCGATACTGCATTCTATGAATTGCGATATCTCTTTTGAGCACATCTCGAAATCTTTCGGTCGGCAACGAGTCCTCGATGATGTTTCCTTCCACATCTCCCCTGGCCGCGTGCATGCGCTCCTCGGGCGCAACGGGGCAGGAAAATCGACGCTCTTTTCCATCCTCTTAGGTCTCCTGCCACCTGACTCAGGCTCCATCAACGTGGCGGGCCAACCATGGAGCCGCAATGTGCTTCGCCGCATTGGTGCCTCAGTGAACGGGCCAGCCTTTTATGGCCATCTGTCTGCCTCGGCGAATCTTCGCGTTCACGCTCGACTTCTGGGCCTTCCTGATTCCGAGATTGACCGGGTTCTCTCCAGCGCTGGGCTCAACGGCGTTGGCTCCAAGAAGGCGAAATCCTTTTCCACTGGTATGAAGGCCCGCCTGGCGTTAGCGCAAGCTCTCCTCGGCGATCCAGAGGTACTTGTTCTTGATGAGCCCCAGAATGGCCTCGATCCCCAAGGCATCATGGAATTGCGAGAGCTACTACAACAACTAGCCGCGGCTGGGCACACCGTTATCGTCAGCTCCCACCAGCTTGGAGAGGTCCTGCACCTTGCCCATGACATCACCGTCTTGGCCGAGGGTACGATTCGCTATTCCGGTTCCCTGCACGAGCTAGCTCCACGTGGTCAGTTGGAGGAGGAATTCTTCCGACTTACCTCACCTGGCCACCCCTCCCAAGCGCCTACCAACCGGGGAGGAGAGTCACATGCCTAAGCACACTACTGATCCTCGCCCGAGTTACCTTTCAGCAGAACTACTGCGCAGCCGTGGAAGCACCTTACAGTGGTTGCCTTTACTTGCTCTACCGCTGGTCATCATGACGGTGATCTTTTCATCTATGGCATCGGTGCACAGTGATGCCACAGGCGTCTTGGCTTGGCAATCCTTATTTGTTACCGGCATGTACGCCCCACTTGTTGCGCTATTCGCTGCGGTCCCAGAACACCGTGAAGTTGTTACCCGCAGCGGCGGGACGCAGTGGAGAAACCTCAACCCGCGTCGGGAGAACGCTGTCCGGCTTCTCGTCGTCATTGCCAGCATTGCGCTATTCCACATGCTGAACTTTGGTGGTTCCTGGCTCGCTGTCGCCATCCAGGGGCGCGAGAACCACGAGCTTATCCTCATAGCCGGGCTTTATTCTTTCCTTGGTGCACTTGGCATTGCCGGGCTTTCCGCTGCCTGTGCCCGCAGACTGGGCTTCGCCTATACACTGGTTGCTGCGGCCCTGTGGCAAATACTCAGCATCCTTCCGAACACTGTTGAATCAGGCAAGTGGTGGGCCTTTCCCCCAGCATGGCCACAACGACTGCTTTTACGCGCATTGCGTATTCACCAGAACTCGGTGCCTCTTGAACCACACGACCCACTTCTAAACAGCAGTCCACTACCGGCTTTCATATTGTGCGTCATCCTCGCCGTGCTCGGAGCACTAGCCGCGGTCTACACGCCGCGACGATACCGGCCTAAGCTCTCGCTGCGACACCGTTTCGCGCGATCTGCAACGGCCCAGGCTGACGCCGACGTGGCTGATACCACCGTGGAAAAAGCCCAAGTATGGCAGCCAACGAACCACCCACGTGCGGCGGCACAGTCCTCGCTGTGGTCTACGCTGCTAGGACTCCACCGTGCAGCTTTTAGCCCAGCGGTGTTCTCTTGCCTGATGCTCAGCATTCTGGCGCTAGGCTTTGTCGCCCTGCAATATCCTGCTAACTACGTCGAAGGTTTCTTTTACTTCTTTCTGCTGCCGGTCGGCGCAGGTATTTTGCCTGTCCTCGTATGGCCGCGCATGTCAGATTCGTGGCCGCTGGTGTATATGGAAACACGGTTCGGCACATCCGGAATCCTCATGTGGTTTTTGTCCGTCATCGTGGCGGTTTGCGCTGCCGCATACCTGGCCAGTGCGCTCGCAGGTGGTGATGGCGCTGCACAGTTTTCCGCTTTGCCCCTTGCGGTTGGGGTGGGCTATGTCATCGCAGCTGTATCACTCATTCTGGTGATTCGCTTCGGCACTGTGAGCGCTATCACTCTCGCAATCGTAGGGACGATTGTCTCCGTCACCTTGGGCGGCGATGTCTTGGCAGATACCGGTCTGTGGGTACTCGCCTTCCCCGCCTGGCCTTTGGTTGCGCACTCACCTTTGCGCTATGCCGTCGCTGTGCTGTTGGCCGCAGTGCTTGGTGTGGCCGCAACATTGCGCGCACGACATTTACTCCATACTCGAGCGCTGTCTTCCCGCTAAAACTGACCAATCTGACGAAAACAGTCTAGATTTTTCAATCCCAGCCCCTACTTTTGGCAGATCGGGCAGTTGTGCGTGTGAAGCATCCTGGCAAGTTTAGGAATGAATCGATAACGACCCCAAAACAACGAAACACCGCCCGCGCCATGTGGCGAGAGCGGTGTTAGCTATCTAGCTCTTAGAGCTCAGAAACATCGACGCGCTTCGGGTAGACCACCGGACGGGCACCGGCGATTTCCTCGACGATGCGGATGACCTGGTTGGAGTAGCCAAACTCGTTGTCGTACCACACGTAGAGCACGAGGTGCTTGCCGGAGGAGATGGTTGCCAGACCATCGACCACACCAGCGTGGGTAGAGCCCACGAAGTCAGAGGACACAACCTCCGGGGAGGCAATGTAGGAGATCTGCTGGCGCAGGTCAGAGTGCAGGGAGACATTGCGCAGGAAGTCGTTGACCTCGTCGCGGTCGGCCTCCTTCTCCAGCTCGAGGTTGAGCACAGCCATGGAGACATCCGGGGTAGGAACGCGGATGGCGTTACCGGTGAGCTTGCCAGCGAATTCCGGGACAGCCTTGGCCACAGCCTTGGCGGCACCAGTCTCCGTAAGCACCATGTTCAGGCCGGCTGCGCGGCCGCGGCGGTCACCCTTGTGGAAGTTATCAATAAGGTTCTGGTCATTGGTGAAGGAGTGTGCGGTCTCCACGTGGCCGTGGACCACGCCGTAGCGGTCGTTGATGACCTTGAGCACCGGGGTAATACCGTTGGTGGTGCAGGATGCGGCGGAGAGGATCTGGTCGGAATCCTCGATATCGCCGTGGTTGATGCCGTAGACGATGTTCTTCAGGTCGCCCTTACCCGGTGCGGTCAGCAGCACGCGAGCCACACCCTTGGACTGCAGGTGCTGGGACAGGCCCTCGCGGTCGCGCCAGACACCGGTATTGTCCACGACGATGGCGTTGTCGATGCCGTACTTGGTGTAGTCGATCTCCGCCGGGTTGTTGGCGTAGATCATCTGAATCTTGGTGCCGTTGGCCCAGATGACCTCATTCTCCTCGTCGACGGCGATGGTGCCGTTGAAAGCACCGTGTACGGAGTCACGACGCAGGAGCGAGGCGCGCTTGAAGATGTCAATGTCGCCCTTCTTGCGCACGACGATAGCGCGCAGGCGCACGCCGCCGTAGGCAGCTTCGCGGGCGATGAGGATGCGGGCTAGGAGGCGGCCGATGCGACCAAAGCCGTAGAGGACAACGTCGGTGGATTCCTTATCCACAGCAGCGCCGACGAGATCCACGAGGGTCTCCTCGAGGTAGTTGCGCAGGTTGTCGGAGCCGGATTCCTCGAAGCCAGTGGCCAGGCGGCCCAGGTCAATGGAGGCGGTGCCCAGGTTCATCGAGCACAGTTCCTTGAGAATAGGCAGGGTCTCTGCGGTGGAAAGCTCGCGCTCAGCGATGCGGCGGGCGTAGCGGTGCGCCTTGATGATGTCGATATCGGTCACACCGATGAGCAGGCGGCCGTAGATAGAGGTGACAACGTTGTTATTGCGGTGCAGCTGGTGGATGAGCGGGATCATCTCTTGGGCCAGCTCCAGGCGCTCGTTCCAATCCTCGTGCCCAATGTGCGCGTTCGAAGTCACGTACTTTGTATCCTTTACTCGTCAAAAAGGGTGTAAAACTATGTCCATCCGTAAATCTTAACCCCTATTCATGCCCGTTTGGGTGTAGTTGCGCGAGGATTTCCGCCACACTACCCCCGCCGATTTTCTCCACGTCGACGCCCACGAGGCAATAGTCCACGTCGGCGTCGAGCTGCGCACGACGCGTTTTCAGCAACGCGTTGAGATAGGGGTAGACCAAAGGCAGGTCCGGGTGTACCCGTGTGTAGGCAGTCTCCAGCCCGCGGGCGTAGCGCCCGGAGAACGCGCGGGTCGACACCGTCCGGCCGCCGCGGCGCAGAAGGCCACGGTTGTGCTCACTCGTTCCGGCTTCATCGGACAGCAAGAAGGCAGAGCCACAGCTGACTGCCTCTACCCCCGGCCACGCCAAGGCCTCGGCGACATCCTCCGCGGTGCGCAGCCCACCCGCGGCAATGAGCGGAATGCCCGTGACTTGATGCACCGCCGCAACAAGTTCTTTGAGCGGGCGCGGATCGGGTTCCGCACTCGGGTCCCATACACCGCGGTGTCCCCCGGCTTCAGGCCCTTGCACACACAACACATCGACGCCGCGCGCGGTAGCAACCCGCGCCTCCTCCGGGGTGGTGACTGTGGTCCACGCCTCTGCCCCAGCGGCATGGATGCGCGCAACCTCCTCTTCTTCAAAGACCCCGAACATCGACCACAGCACCGCTGCCCCACCATCTAGCGCGGCGTCGAGCTTGTCCTGCCATCCGAAGTCCAGGGGGACGTCGCCAAGCACGGCGTCCTCTTCGGCAGCAAGCGACCGTGCAGCCGCGAGCTCCGATTCTGTCAGCTCCCTCTGCGGATAAAAGAAGTTGACGCCGAAGCGCGTGCCGGCGCACGCAGCGATGGCCTCCCGCGCGACGTCTACTGAAGAGCTCCCCAGGCCCAGAGCCCCAAAGGAACCGGCGGCCTCAGCGGCGGCAACCAGTTCAGGCGTGGTGGGCCCACCAGCCATCGGGGCAGGTAGGACGGGACAGGTGATAGCCTCAAGAAGTTGACTCATGGTCCCCCAGCCTAAAGAAAATCCATCAAGGGAGTTGTTGTGTCCGCCATCCGTGACTTTTTCACCCGCCTCTTTGGCAGCGCTGAGGCTGCGCCGAAGAAGACGAAAAAGACAGTCAACCCTGGACTAAGTCCAGCCGAATTAAGCGCTAAGTGGCTCATCGTAGGCTTAGGCAATCCCGGCGCGAAATACGCCGCGACCCGTCACAACGTGGGGTACATGGCGGTGGATGATCTCCTCGCCGAATCTGGCGACATGCTTGAACCCGTCACCGGGCACCAGCTCAGCGCCGCACAGCTCGAGCTCGGGGGCACGAAGGTCGTGGCGCTGCGCTCACACACCTACATGAACCTCTCCGGCGATCCCATTGCACCCTTGGCCACGCAGCTGGGGGTTGCGGCAGAAAACATCATCGTCATCCATGACGAGCTCGACCTACCCGCCGGCAAGGTGCGCATTAAGAAGGGCGGCAACGAAAATGGCCATAACGGCTTGAAGTCGCTGAGCGAGCGCCTGGGCACGCGCGATTACCTGCGCGTGCGCGTGGGTATCGGGCGCCCGCCCAAGGGTGGGTCCATCCCGGACTGGGTGCTCGCGCCTGTCGACGCCAGCGCTGAGCTCGATTCCACCATCGCCACCGCCGCCGAAGCCGCCTGCCTCATCGTGACAGAGGGACTCAGCAAGGCCCAACAGGAAATCCATTCCCGGGCTAAATAAACCCCGGCGCGGCCGCGCTCAACGCCCTACGCTGTCCAAGTATGAGCCGCGCGAGCAAGAACCTGCCTTCTAATCATGACCCTCGAACAATTGTCATTACCGGTGCTTCGAGCGGGGTGGGCGCGGCCGCTGCCCGCATCCTTCACCAGCGCCGCCCGCAGGATTCGCTCGTGCTCGTGGGCCGGAACCCGGAAAAGACGCAGGCCGTAGCCGAAGAAGTTGGTGCGGCCTTTCACGTGGCCAATTACGAGTCTTTGGGCCAGGTGCGCCGCCTCGCGGAAGAGCTAAGCCAGTACCCGCAGATCGATGCCTTGGGCAATAACGCCGGCGGCATGTTCGACGGCCCCTTCGCCACCGCCGATGGCTTCGAGCGCACGTGGCAGATCAACGTTGTGGCGCCTTTTCTTTTGACCTCTTTATTGCGCGATACCCTGCGGGCCAGCGACGCCACCGTGGTGCAGACCGCCTCTTTGGCCAACGTCCTGT
Organism: Corynebacterium sp. MSK004; assembly: GCF_030232515.1. Taxonomy (NCBI): domain Bacteria; kingdom Bacillati; phylum Actinomycetota; class Actinomycetes; order Mycobacteriales; family Corynebacteriaceae; genus Corynebacterium; species Corynebacterium sp. MSK004. The sequence goes on from NZ_JASPKB010000004.1 coordinate 33,930, forward strand.
ATTCCGCTTTCGATCCCGGTGACCCAAACACCTTTGAAAAATTCACCGCGGAGCGCGCTTACGGCAACGCCAAGTTGGGCGATATTCTTCTGACCCGCTACCTCGACTCGCACGGTCTGACCTCCGTGGCCTTCCACCCGGGCGTCTTGAATACTGGCTTCGGGCAGAACTCAACGAGTAGGACGAGCAAGCTGTATTCAACCACTGCAGCAAAGCATTTCTTGGGCAAGGCAGACAAGGGCGGCGAGAACCTTGCTTATTTCCTCAGCGGCACTCCGGGCATCCATTTCAATTCCGGCGAGTACTACAACAACAAGCGCAAGCCAGGCCTGCAGAGGCCGATTGCGAAGAAGCTCTCGGTGGCGCGGCGCGTCTTCGATGATTTGGGCCGCCAGCTCAATGTGGAGTGGTAACAGCCAGCGGCTAAACTAGCCCGCATGAGTATTGCCTCCGAAGCTTCCCGCCGCCGCACATTCGCCGTCATCGCCCACCCGGATGCTGGTAAGTCCACGCTGACGGAGGCGCTGGCACTTCACGCGCACGTCATCAACGAAGCTGGCGCGGTGCACGGCAAGGGCAACCGCAAGTCCACGGTCTCTGACTGGATGGAGATGGAGAAGGAACGCGGCATTTCCGTGGCCTCCTCGGCCCTGCAGTTCGAGTACGCGCCCGAGGGTCACGAGGGCGAGCCCTACATGATCAACCTGGTGGACACCCCGGGCCACGCGGACTTTTCGGAGGATACCTACCGCGTGCTCACGGCGGTGGATGCTGCCGTCATGCTTATCGACGCCGCCAAGGGCCTCGAGCCCCAGACCCTCAAGCTGTTTCGCGTGTGTAAGGCCCGCGGCCTGCCGATCATTACGGTGATCAACAAGTGGGACCGCGTGGGACGAGAGCCGCTGGAGCTTGTCGACGAAATCGTCAACGAAATCCAGCTGCAGCCCACCCCGCTGTACTGGCCGGTGGGTATCGCTGGCGACTTCCGCGGCTTGGCCCACATCAACGATGACGGCGAGGCTGATGAGTACGTGCACTTCCTGCGCACCGCCGGTGGTTCCACCATCGCCCCGGAGGAGCACTACGCGCCTGAGGATGCAGCCGCGAAGGAAGAGGACGCTTGGGAGACGGCCGTGGAGGAAGCAGAGCTGCTGGCAGCCGACGGCGCCCTGCACGACCAGGAGCTCTTCGAACAGTGCGTGACGTCCCCGCTCATCTTCGCCTCCGCGATGCTGAACTTCGGCGTGCACCAGATCCTGGATACTCTGTGCGCCATCGCCCCGGCTCCGCGCTCGCGCGAATCAGATCCGCAGGCCATCGAGGCCGCTACCTCCGCCATCGATGAGGTACGTGAGGTCACCGATGACTTCGCGGGCGTCATCTTCAAGGTGCAGGCGGGTATGGACCGCAAGCACCGCGATAACCTGGCTTTCATGCGCGTCGTCTCCGGTGAGTTTGAGCGCGGCATGCAGGTCAACCATGCGCAGTCTGGGCGCAGCTTCTCCACTAAGTACGCTCTGACGGTCTTCGGCCGCACGCGTGACACCGTGGATACGGCTTACCCGGGTGACATCGTGGGCTTGGTCAATGCCGGTTCCTTGGCACCTGGTGACACGATTTACACGGGCAAGAAGGTGCAGTTCAAGCCCATGCCGCAGTTCGCGCCGGAGGCATTCCGCATCCTGCGCGCGAAGTCTTTGGGTGACTACAAAGCATTCCGCAAGGGCTTGGACCAACTGGCTGCGGAAGGCGTGGTCCAGATTCTGCGCAACGATACGCGTGGCGATGCCGCCCCGGTCATGGCTGCGGTGGGCCCCATGCAGTTCGAGGTCATGCAGGCCCGCATGGAGGTCGAATACAACGTGGAGACCATCACCGAGCCCATCCCCTACTCCGTGGCGCGCCGCACCGACGCCGAATCCGCGCCCGAACTGGGCCGCCAGCGCGGCGTAGAAATCTTTACCCGCACCGACGGCGAGCTCATCGCACTCTTTGGTGATAAATGGAAGCTGGCCTTCATTGAGAAAGAGCACCCGGAGCTGACCATCGAAACGCTCGTGGCGGATTAGACCGTGAGCATCAGCGGAATGACCACGATTTTGACTATCTGCGCCACCACAATGGTGGCCGCGTAGCCAGTCATAATGCGGGAATCCGTGCTGATTCCTGTGGCGTAGTCGACCACGGCAGGCTGGCCAAAGATGCCGGAAACGCCGCCCGCGGTGCGGGTTTCTGACTGGCCAAGGAACCTATTAGCCACAGCGAAGAGGACGACGACAACCACGGTAATGATGGCGGCGAGAGCCATGCATTTCAGGCCCATCCAGGAGAATGCCGTGGACTGGAAAGCCTCACTTGAGGCCAAGCCCACCGAAGCCAAGAAGATAACCAGGCCCCACTGCTGAAGAGCCAGATTGATTGAAGCCGGAACCTTCCAGGGCACGCGGCGCGTGCGGTGCAGAGCACCGAGGACAAGTCCGGTAATCAATGGGCCCAGCGCAAAGCCAAGTTCAAAGGACGCACCACCTGGTAGCGGAACCACAATGAGCGCGATGAGGTAGCCCAGGAACAGACCACCACCGACAGCAACCCAGTTCAGCTGGGAATACCCCTGAACCGAGTCACCGAAGTAATCACGAATATCGCCCAGGCGGTCTTGATCCACAATCACCGTCACCCGGTCACCGGCATCGAGGTGCGTATCGAAGCTAGCCAGGAACTCTTCATCACCGCGTTGCACGTGGACAATGCGGCCACCGTAGCGCTTGAAGAGGTTGAGGTCCTCCACGGTTCGACCGGCAATATCGGAGTTCGACACCACCACGGTTTCAATGACCAAGCGCTTGTCCACGAAGGGCACTTGAGGCTGACGCTTGCCTAGGGCAGCGGTAAGCTCGTGCCTTTTCGCCTTCGTCACGAGTACGCGCAGGATGTCACCCTTGCGAATCTCCGGATGGTCCCCGGCCACGGTTCGGATATTGCCGCGGCGAATCGTGGCGATAACAAACTGATCCTCGAATCGCTCCACCAGCTCCTCGTAGGTGATGTCCTTGGTCACCCGAATAGTCCGGGAGCGAAAGACCTCCTCCGCGGAATTGTCCTTGTCCTTAGTGGCCGGCCAGGACTGCTTGAGCAGAAAAGCTACCAGGAGGATAGCGACGGCCACGCCTACCGGATAGCCCAAGGAGTAGCCCACGGCGGGCAGTTCCTCGCCCGTTTGCTGTTGCGCCACGGCAAGCGATGCCGTCGAGGTCGTCGCACCGGAGAACACGCCCACGGAGAGCAAGGGCGACAGTCCCAACCAGCCGCCCGCGAGAAGTGCCACGGCGGCAGCACCCACCACCGCTATCGCGGCAGTAATCATGTGCTTGAGCTGTTCAGAGAAGCCTTTGAAGAAGCGCTCGCCGGCAGACAAGCCCTGCATATAGATGAAGAGGCCAAGGCCCATCTCCTGCAGGCTGCTTAAAATCGTGCCGTCGAGATCGATAAAGGCGCCGATGGCCAATCCCACGAACAAGGTGCCGGCTGCGCCGAAGCGCAGCGGGCCAAAAGGAATCATGCCAAATAACGTGCCGAGCAAAGCAATAAAGAAAATGCTCAGCCAAATATTTCCATCAAATAGTGCCAACACGGGAAATCATTGTAAGAAAACACTCAGAAAACTCCATGCATGGGTCCGCTTCTCCTCCCTAGAGGAGGCGCGACTCACACCGTGTTGGCAAAAGTGAGTCGCGCACGACCCCGCTGAGCTCACTAGCTGCTGAGGAATTCCTTCCACGCCGGCCATTCGGCATAGGTCTGCGCGCGCCCAGCCTCATAGTTGGAGCGCAGCTTTGTCACAGAACGCTCAGTCGATGCCACCTGCATATCCTCCGGGAAGAAAAGCTGAGCGCGCCCCTCCTTCTCCAGCTCCAGAAGCCGGTCCTTGGAGGCGTTGTACCGGGGCGGCCGGGCAATCATCGCCTCCGCCACGGCAGGGTACTTTCGGAAGATTCGTCGCAGCGCCGCCGGCCGCCCCACCTCGGGCCGCACGTAGCCACGCGGTTTCGACCCCAGGAACAGGAACTTCTCAAACCCGGCCTTCTCCGCCTGCTCGATGAGGATGCCGCCGGATTCCCCCATGGCGCCGTCGACATACGGCGCACCGTCGATGACGCGCATCGGCATGATCAACGGCAGCGTCGAGGAGGCGCGCACACGCACCATCAGGTCTTCCTGCGTCTTGATGTCTTCACGCCCCCAATACACGCTCTCCCCCGTATCTGCGCGCGCGGCGGAAATGCACACCTGCGCCGGGTTAGCGTCAAAGGCTTCCCAGTCAAAGGGCATGTCCTGGTCCGCAGCCTTCTCGTAGATGAACTCCGCATTGAAGTAGCCGCTACCGCGCAACAGTGAGCCCAGGCCGCCGAAGCTGGGGTTCTTGGCAAAGTCCACGAAGGATTCCTCGGAGCGAACCACATCGCGGGAAAGGAAGTTCACGGTGTGCGAGGAGCCCGCGGACACGCCTCCGACCCAGCCGAATTCCACCTCCTCCTTTAGGAGTTTGACGATGCACGCGGCGGTATAGGAATTGCGCATACCGCCGCCTTCAATGACGAGTGCTGTATCTTTCGCGTCAATCACACTGCACGATGGTACCCCCGCGCTAGGATCGCGCCATGAGTTTGTTTTCCGCGGTAAAGGATATCGTCGATAAGCTCGGCGGCTCCCCCACCGTCCGCTTGGCCTCCCCGGATCCCCACGCCGTCGAGGTCTCCGTAGACCACCTGTCCGTCCACACGGCCGGCGGCCTCATCATCCTGGTTACCTCCCCAGCCGGCGCACAGGTACTCAGTGAGGTGGCGCGCTCCGGCGAGCCCGCGCGCTTAAGTGGCTCTAAGACCACGGTGCATCTTTCCCCCACGACGAAGGCACAGCGTCCGGTCCATGATCCCAAGCGGGGCTGGGCCATCCCGCTATCCCCTGCGGAACGGGACATGCTGGCCCAGATCAGCGCCACGCCCGGCGATTATGAAGTCTCCGAGTCGCTTGCGGTCTCCATCGAAACCACCCCTGAAGAAAGCTAGCCTGCCATGCTCATCCTTCCCTTCCAAGGACGCACTCCCCGCATCCACCGCAGCGCCTGGATCGCCCCGAATGCCACCATCATCGGTGACGTCACCATCGGCCCTGACTCCTCCGTGTTTTATGGCTCCGTGCTGCGCGGGGACGTTGGTTCCATCCGTCTAGGCGCCCGCGTCAATATCCAGGACAACTGCGTCATCCACGTTGAATCCACCGAGCCGTGTGTGCTGAAGGATGATGTCACCGTGGGCCACATGGCCATGCTCCACGGCACGCGGGTGGGTGCGGGCACGCTCGTCGGGATGAAAGCCACCTTGCTCTCCGGCTCCACCGTGGGCCCTGGCTCTCTCATCGCCGCCGGCGCGGTGGTGCTCGAAGGCCAGGACATTCCCGCCGGCACACTAGCCGCCGGGGTTCCAGCCAAGGTGCGGCGCGAGCTGAGCCCTGAGGAATCCGCCGCCTTCATACCGCACGCCGCGCGCTACGTCGAAATTTCAAAAAATCAGGCGCTGCTTGGCGACGCCCTCCCTCTCGACGCCGTCCTCTACGACTAGCAGTCGCAACTGCCGTTGTTGCCAAAACTCCCGAGCCTGCCGCACGATCTGGCCAGAATTTTGGCAACTAGGGCAGTTCCACCACCGCGAAGCTAGGACAGCTGCCGAGTCGCCTTGAAGGCAAGCCCCTAAAGCAGAGCGAAGATGCCCATGACCACCAGGAAAGCGGCCACGCCGTAGCCGCTCCACAATGCCACGGTGGTGGAGTTCTCCCGGGCCCACGCAAAGGCGCGTCCGGCCCAGGACTGTGGCTTCGCCCGCACCAGGGCGATGAATAATCCGCACACCGTCGGCAGCGAGAGCGCAAACGTGGCGTAGAAAAAGAGGCCACCGTACTTAACGGTATTGCTAAAGTCCCCGGCCGCTAGGTGCATCAGGCCATAGAAAAAGGGCACGGAGGTCAAGGACTGGATAACGCCCATGGCATAGCCCACCACAACGGTCTTAGCCGAAGGAGTGCGCAGCGGGCCGAGCAGTTTCTGCACCATATCGTTGGGTTCGCCCTGGGAGCGCCAGGCTAGAAGTCCCAGAGCAAGGCCAATGACTACCAGCCCCCACCCCAGCAGAGGCGATTCCAAGGCCGCGGCAACCTTGTCCTGGATACCGACGAATACGAACATCACCACGGCGGCTGCGGTGAGCACACCGAACCAATCGCCGACGATGACGAGGGCCGCAATCTTGCGGTAGCTCCCCCGCGGAAGCATGATGCCGATAGCCACCAGGATTCCGATCAGTAGGGCGTTGACGGAATCGGCAAAGGCATTGAGCACGGCTTCAAGCATGCGGGCCAGTGTACAGGGCGCGTTTGCAGAACTTACTCTGGACACCGAGCCTCCTGCGCCCTGCACCATGCTTTGCTCTAGTGGTGCAGCCCGAGGAAACATTCACTCACTGTTTACCGTTAAGGGCCCTCATGTGAGGGCCGTCAACGGTAAGGTATTGAAAAGTGCTTGCCGCCGCGACGGGGTTTCCCCATCGTCGGCGGCGCCGTAGCTCGTGCCCCCGACAGTGATGTGGAGAGATAAGTAATGAAGGTAGCGATTCTCGGCGGAGACGGCTTCTGTGGGTGGCCCGCTTCCCTTTATCTCTCCGACCAAGGCCATGACGTCATCATCGTGGATAACCTCTCCCGGCGCGCCATCGATGAGGAGTTGGGCGCGGAATCCTTAACACCCATCGCCTCCATTGAGGAACGCCTGGCTGCGTGGACCGAGGTTTCCGGCAAGACCATTGGCTTCCGCAACCTCGACGTGGCCCAGGACTACGACGACCTGCTCGAGTTCCTGAATACCGAACGCCCGGATGCCGTGGTGCACTTCGCTGAGCAGCGCGCCGCCCCCTATTCCATGAAAAATTCGCGCACCAAGCGCTACACGGTGGATAACAACATCAACGCCACCCACAACCTACTCGCCGCCATCGTGGAATCTGAGCAGGATATCCACGTCGCCCACTTGGGCACCATGGGAGTCTACGGCTACGGCACCGCCGGAATGAAGATCCCGGAAGGCTACCTGGACGTGCAGGTGGATGCGGGTGAGGGGGGCGTCGTCAAGCAACAGATCCTGTACCCCTCCAACCCGGGCTCGGTCTACCACATGACGAAGGTGCTGGACCAGCACCTCTTTGCCTACTACGCCAAGAATGATGAACTGCGCATCACCGATCTGCACCAGGGCATCATTTGGGGCACGCACACGGAGCAAACCCAGAAGGACGAGCGCCTCATCAACCGCTTTGATTATGACGGTGACTACGGCACGGTTCTCAACCGCTTCCTCATCCAGGCTGGCATCGGCTACCCACTGACCGTGCACGGCACCGGTGGCCAGACCCGCGCTTTTATCCACATCCGGGACATGGTGCGCTGCATCGAGCTAGCTTTGCAGAACCCGCCGGCGCGCGGTGAGCGCGTCAAGATCATCAACCAGATGACGGAAACCCACCGCGTACGTGACTTAGCGGAGTTGGTTGCGAAGATCTCTGGCGCAGAGGTGGCCTACGTGCCGAACCCGCGCAAGGAATCCGCGGAAAATGAGCTCCACGTCACCAACGACACCTTCCTCAACCTGGGGCTGGAACCGACCACCTTGTCTGAAGGGCTGCTGCACGAGGTGGAGGAAGTCGCACGCAAGTACGCCGACCGCGCTGACCGCTCCAAGATTCCGGCGCAATCGCTGTGGACGCGCCAGCAGCACGCCGGCGTCCCCTCCACGGAGGCCTAGTCCTCCGTGCGCATCGCAATCGTTACCGAGGTCTTCCTCCCCAAGATCGACGGCGTGGTCACGCGCCTGACGCGCACTCTGGACCAGCTGGCCGCGATGGGCCATGAGGTCCGGATTTTTGCCACGGGCAAGGCTCCTGATTCCTACGCCGGCTTCGAGGTCACCCGCATCCCCAGCTTGTCGCTCTGGGTTTACCCGGAGATTAAATTCGGCCTACCCTCCTGGAAGTTCTTCAAGGAGATCCGGGATTTCGATCCCGATGTCATCCACGCGGTCAATCCCATCTGGACCGCGGCCCTCGGCGTCTTTGCCGCGCAGCGCGATGCCGTGCCGTTGGTAGCTAGCTTCCACACCAACGTGCCTGAATACGTCGATGCACTGGGTATCGGGTGGACCCGCCCGCTGACTGAGGCCGCTCTGAAGTACCTGCACAACCAGGCTGCGGTGAACCTATGCACCTCAGGCCCCATGGTGGATAAGGCTCGGGAGGTGGGGATCCACAACGTGCACCTGTGGCCCAAGGCTGTCGATACGCAGGCCTACCACCCCAGCCGCGCCACCGCGCAGATGCGCGAGCGCCTCACCGGTGGACACCCGGATTCCCCGCTGGTGACTTATATCGGGAGGGTCTCCAAGGAGAAGGACTTAGAGCGCCTCGACCACGTGATGCAGCTAGTGCGGGCAGAGCTTGGTGACGCCCGCCTGGCCATCGTCGGCGATGGCCCCGCCCTTGAGGAGCTCAAGGCTAGCTTTGATCCTGCGCACACCGTGTTCACGGGTTATCTTTCCGGCGAGGAGCTCGCAGCGGCTTTCGCCGTGGGCGATGTCTTCCTCTTCCCCTCCGCCACGGAGACACTGGGCCTTGTGGCGCTAGAGTCCTTCGCCTCGGGTGTGCCGGTCATCGGCACGAATGCCGGCGGTATTCCCTTCGTCATTGAGGAAGGCGTTACAGGACATCTCATCGAACCCGATGCCGATGATGAGGCCTGGGCCAGCGCTACCGTCAATCTTCTTCGTGACGCCACGCGTCGGGAGACGATGGGTGCTGCCGCCCGCCGCGAAGCCGAAAAGTATTCCTGGGTAGAATCCACCCAAGCCCTCCTTCAGGCCTATGAGGAGGCTATCGAGCATCCCTTCTTCAGGGAATAAATCCAAGTCAAGGAGCACTAATGGACTCAGCCCAGGACCTGTACTCCGCTGGCGCCTTCATTCAAGCCGGCATCGACGCCGCGTTCTCCTCACGCTTGGGCGACGTGCGCGACGTCGAGGTGAACTTTGCATCTTCCGACTCCGAGCCCGCTACCGATCAGCGCGCAGTGGTGCGTTTTACTACCGCCTCTGGGACCTATGATTTCGATGGTCTGCGCCTAGCCACAATCCAGGATGGCCGCTTGCACTGGTCTACGGGGTTGACGGAACACGCGCCGCAACCGGAGTTCCACGGCCCGCAGCCCGATTCCGCCCTGCTCCGCGGCTTGGCGCGGCGGCTGGTGGGTGACCGCCCAGTCATCCGCGTCCCGCAGGGCGAGGGCGAGGCGCTCGTCGCCGTCGACTTCGCGGAGATCCACCCGGATCCCCGTGTCAGCATCCTGGCCGGGCTTGAGCATACGGGGGATATTGAGGGAGGCGTCGACGAACACCTCGCCACCGCCGAGCTCGCCTCCTATGTGGGCGTGGCACCAGATGTTGTACAAGGCCTCGCGCACTTCCACGGCGCCCGGATCACGGCTCTCCCCCATCCTTCGGGCCACGGCGGGCTCAGCGCACGCGATGTGCTGGCCGACGCCCACTTTATGGCCACCGAGCACAATTTCTTCCTGGAGGCCCGCTTCCCCAACCTGTGGGCTGACCTTGACCCTGACACGTCGCGCACCGTGGTGAACTCCGATTATGGTTCGCTTACGGTTCCCTCCCATCTCATCGCCACCCTCAACGCCACAACGAACACCTTTACGTGGGCATGGGCGGACGAGCTCTCCGGTTCCATGTCCGCCCACGCCGCGGCGAACCTGCGCCGCTTCGGATATGACAATGCCATCCCCGAGCTGATTCGCGCCCGCGTACCCATCCCCGAGGCACGCTCTCTGCGCTTGCCGCAGTTAGCCATGCCAATTCTGGGGCTGTGGACTCTACTGCCAGTGCAGCTACCCGACGGCCGCCAAGGGCTAGCACTGTCCGACGCCCCCGCGTTCCACCTGCCCGCGCCTTCACGGGCCGCCGCGCAGGCCACGCTCAATGTTGCGGTGCCGGCGGGAGTGGATGAGCAGCGGGCGCGCGCCGCATACCAGCGAGCACGCCCTATATAGCTGCTAGGAGCTCAGCACCGCGCGGAATTCTTCGACGTCAACGTCCTCCGTGGTCGCCGGGTTAAACGCTGCGTCCTGGGTCTTATCCACCAGTACCGCACGCACGCCTTCGGAAAAGTCAGGGCGGCGATACATGTGCATGCCCAGTTTGAGTTCTAGCAGGAGCGCCTCCCGGATATCGTCGACAGCGGCTTCCGCCTCATAGAGCTCATTGGCCGCGATGATGGCGGCTGGGCACGCGGCTGCCATGAGGCGACGCACCTCGCCGGCAATCTGCGGGCGCTTGTCCAGCTCCGCGGAAATCTCCTCCCACGTGGGCAGCGCGAAGGTCTCCTCCAGGTCTTGAGCCACCTGCTCGAGCGGTGCTGGCTGCTGTGGCGCGGGTAGGGCCAGCTCTTCCAGTGCGGCATCAATACCGCGCTCGATAGCGGCTTCAATCAGCTCGGCGGCATCCTTGACCACGTGGGTTGCCACGCCCGTCCACAGCATGTCGGCGGCATACATGCGGTACCCGCTCAGCCCCCAAAACTTTGCCAAACCCGGCGAAGCTACGCCGCGGGTGCCCACCATGCGCTGGGCCGCATAAGCTACTCCGACGTCCGTGACGTAGCCGATATTCATCTCGGGCATCGAAGCGAAGGCCTTCTCCGTCACCACGCGGTGCGAACCGTGCAGGGAAATGCCCAATCCACCGCCCATGACGACGCCGTCGATGACGGCGATGTAGGACTTCGGAAACTCGGCGATATCGCCGTTGGTGAGGTACTCGCTGGCGAAGAAGGCATCGACCTCGTCCAGCTTGCCTTCCGCGATTCCCTCCCGCGCGTGACGCACATCGCCGCCAGCGCAGAATGCCTTGGGACTGTTGGAGTAAATAAGGACCTGCTCGATGTCGTCATCCTGCGCCCACGCTTCGAGGGAGCGGCGGATGATGTCAATCATGTCCGGGTTCAAAGAGTTCAGGGCCTTCGGCCGGTTGAGTTCGAGGACTCCTGTGTGGTTGCGCACGGAAACGAGTACTGGATCAGTCGTAGTCATGCGCACCAGTGTTCCATATCACAAAAGTTTCAGCCACCTATTTCTTGGCGCTACGTTGGACATGGCTCCCTGCCTCTAGCTCAACACTTTTAGATTGGTGTGACTTACTTGCTCCCACAACTTGTTGCCCTTGATATGGACGGCACGCTCCTCGACGCGCATGGCCAACTCCCTGCAGACTTTTCGGAGCTCCAGGACCTGGCCACTGCCCGCGGCTGCGAGCTGGTTCCGGCCTCGGGGCGCCAACTGGCCACCTTGAAGGACATGTTCCCGAAAGGCGAAACGTTTATCGCCGAAAACGGCTCGGTCATCATGCGCGGCGGTGAGATCATCGCGGCATTCCCGCTTGCGGAATCCACCGTGCACGCGGCACGAGAGGCTGCTGCGGCCATCGAAGTGGAACATACCGTAGTTCTATGTTCCCCGGAGACCGCCTACGTTGCACGGGATGTGTCAGACGCGGCACGTACAGAGATTGCAAAGTACTACAAGGCGGTCACTTGGGTCGATGACTTGGATGCAGTGCCGGATAGCAACATCATCAAGATTGCTATTTTCTGCGAATCCGGTACTGAGGCGCACATTTACGATCCCATCGTCCGCGCCGTCCCGGAGGACAATGTCGCCGTATCCGGCAAGGTCTGGCTCGATGTGATGGCCCGCGGCGTGGAAAAAGGTATGGCGCTAACTAAGCTCGCTGAGCTCGCCGGTATTCCGATCGCAGCCACTGTGGCCTTCGGTGACTACCTCAATGATTTCGAGATGCTGCGCGCCGCCGGGACGGCTGTGGCCATGGAAAACGCGCATCCTCAGCTGAAGGAAATTGCAGATATCATCGCCCCAGCTAATACCAACAACGGGGTTAGCACCGTACTACGCCAGCTTTTGCGCACCTAACACGCTCCCCCGCAGCCTTGCCCGAGTAGCCCGTATGCACAGAGTAGGATTACTCGGGTTACTGAGCCTCAGTACCCGAACCCCGGTGTCTACCTGCGGAGTGTGTAGTGAAGAAGTTTTTGCGGTCGATGATGTCACGTTTGGCAAAGGGCGAGTCGTCTGCATCGAGTCCCGCTCCGTCCTCCTCGGCGGATTCCTCGAAAACTACCTCGCCTTCACCCGCTGCAACTTCCGCGCGCACTGCGCCTGCTACGCCTTCTCAGTCCCCGCCACCTGCTAAGTCCACCGCGCCTACCGCGAACGATAAGCCTGCTAAGGCAAGCGCCCCTAAGACTCCACCAGCACCCACTGGGCACGGACCCCGTAATGCCCAGCGTCCTGCCTCTCGGCCTGGCCGCGTACGCCCACGTTCGGCTGAAGACTTCACTCTAGATCTGACTCCGGATGCACTTCCCAAAGCCTCGGCGGTGAAAAAGGCCAAACTAGTTAAAGCCCGCGAAGAGGCCGAAGTAGCTTCGGCCGGTCGACGCGGCCCACGTCGGGCCATTCCGCGGCACCCGAACCCGCAGGCTCCCGCCCAACGACGCCAGGCACCTGCAACGCCCAGCGCCGACAAGGCTTCAACAACCAAGCCATCACAAACTCAGCCCGCTGCGAAGCAGCCACCTGCACACGGCGACAAAGCACAGTCTCCTTCCCCGGCTCCAGCACACCCCAAGCGGCAAGAAGGAGCCGAAAAGGCCGCGACGGCCCCGAAACCCAAGAAAGCCCCGGCGACTGCAAAGGCCAACGAGGAGACAAAGACCGAGGCGGCCGCAAAGCCCCGGGAAACCACAACGCCCCAAAAGAGCAAAGGAACCGGGGAATCCAAGCAACCTGAGAAGAAGGCTTCACCCGGCACCGAGAACGAGATTTCGCGTGCTCTGGCCCGCCGCTCGCAATCCGTCGGGGCGTTAAGCGCCAAGCAGGAAAAACGCCGATCAGAAAAGCGGCGAGTAGCACAGGCTTCCCCCACTGCCGCCGCTGCAGCCGCCCCTGCAACCGCAACCGTCGCGGCGGGCACAGCCGCCGCAGCTCCAGCAGCTGCTTCTGCGTCCGCCCGCAACGCAGCCGCCACTGCCCCCACTGCCCCCGCTGGCTCAAAGCGCCGTGCGCGCGCCCGCCTGCGCCAAGTGCCGGGCCTGGATGGTCTGCGCGGTCTAGCGGTCCTCGCCGTGGTGATCTACCACTTCTTCGGGGATATTCTCCCCGGCGGCTACCTCGGTGTGGACATGTTCTTTGTCCTTTCCGGGTTCCTCATCACCTCGCTGCTTGTTCGCGAGTTCAACGTCACTGGACGCATCAGCCTCAAAGGCTTTTGGCTCCGCCGCTTCCGGCGAATCCTCCCGGCCGCACTCATAGTCCTGTCCATATGCACAGCGATAGTGTCGCTCATTGGTGGGGACCTGGCCGTTGGCATCCGCGAACAATTCTTGGGCACGTTCTTCTTTGTCAACAACTGGACCCAAATCGCCACGAGCCAAACCTATTTTGCGCCTAATGAAGTACAAGTTTTCGCCCACTATTGGTCCTTGGCTGTCGAGGAACAGTTCTACCTGATCTGGCCGCTGTTGATGCTTGGCGTCTTTGCCATTTCCCGCCGCAAGCCCAAGCGCCTGCCCATCGCCGTATCGCTCATCCTCGCATGTGCCTCGGCCGTCGCCATGGCACTGCTCTATAGCCCGGGCGAGGATCCCACGCGTGTGTACTACGGCACCGATACCCACGCGTTCGGTCTCCTCATCGGCGCGATGCTGTCCCTCCTCATGACCTCCACCGACAAGGACATGGACGCGGATTCTTGGCCGGCCGCAAACAAGGGCGTTCTCGCCGGAACCGTTGGTTCCTTCGCATTAGTTGGCTACCTCGCGCAATTGGTGTGGATGGGCGCGGATCGGGATTTCACCTACCGCGGCGGCCTCGTCCTTACCAGTGTCCTCGGCGCGGCAATGATTTGGGCAGTGGTGCGCGAATCTGGTCCCCTCACGTGGATCTTCCGCACCCGTGTGATGCGGTGGCTGGGCCAGCGCTCGTTCTCCCTCTACCTCTGGCACTGGCCGGTGGTAATGATTGTCCACGCGCTGTCCGACGCCCCCTCCTGGCTCCTAGGCCTCCTTTCGCTTCCGCTGAGCTGCGTGCTGGCTGAGGTGACCTACCAGTTTGTAGAAAATCCCTTCCGCCGCGCCGGATTCCGCCCTACGTGGCACGCCTACTGGGCTGCACGCCCCAGCGCGCAAGAGGTCAAAGATGGTTTTGGCAAGGCCATGTGGCCTGCCGTTCCCGTCCTCGTTGTTCTTTCCGTACTGGGCGTGGGCTACGCGCTGGTGACTTCGGAGGATAAGAGCGAACTGGAGCGCGAGCTCGAACGCATGGCGCTGTCCAACGAACAGGCGGAGAATTCTGCCCCGGCACAGTCATCGTCTGCCCCCGCAAAGCCTTCCGAGACCACGAAGCCGAAGGAAAAGCGTGCGCTTCCCACTGGAAACGAGATTAGTGCTATCGGTGATTCCGTCATGCTCGCTGCCTCCGAGGCTCTCAATGAGCGTTTCCCGGGCATTAGCATCGACGCCACTATTTCCCGCCACTATTCGGCAGCCCTTCCTGTCATCAAGGCGCAGAAGGATTCCGGGCAGTTGCGCTCCACCGTGTTTGTGGGTTTGGGAACCAACGGGGCTACGTTTGAGGGCCAGATGGACGAGCTCATCGACATCGTCGGCCCCGAGCGCACGCTGGTGCTCGTCTTGCCCTACGGCGAGCGCGATTGGATGGGACAGGCACGCGCCGAGATTATTGACGCCGCGACTGCTCACGACAACGTCTACATCGCAGACTGGTGCGGCATGGCTCAGGAGAACCCTGCCATGCTTTACGACGACGGCGTCCACCCGCTCCCCGAAGGCGCACATCTTTACGCGGATGCGCTATACGACGCCGTGGAGCAATACGCCAACGAGGAAAAGGACCTCACTACGGTGTGCTCCCGCTAGCTAAAAGCCCCTGATGATCGCTAAAAGCCGCCCGGCTTCTGCCGGGCGGCTTTTGTAAACGCGTGGGGTTTAGACCGAGAATTCAGCCATCTTATCCCATGCTGTCTTACCAGGAATGGAAGTATTGATGATGTCCGGGGTCTCTACCAGGTACTTCGGCAGCTCCTCGCACGAGCGCTTGAAGTGCTCGGTGCTGACGTGGTCGACATCAGTGCCGTCCTTATAAGACTCGAGGAGCAGGAAGCGCTGCTTGTCTTCCGGATCACGGAACCACTTGAAGTCGATGCAGCCGGGCTCTGCCTGGCAGGCCTTGGTGTACCAGTCGATCTCTTCCAGGAAGGTATCGGCGTACTCGGGCTTGACGTGGAACTGTACGTTGATCAAAATCATGGGCCCCACTGTAACCTTCTCCGCGAAAACGTGCAGAAGGCCCTGCCGCTACAGGCAGGGCCTTCTGTAATAGCGGCTTATCATTGGCCGCGTGAAGGTCTACTTGTTGAAGAAGTACTCCGCAACGTAGACGTGGGTGCCGTCGAAGGCCTGCGCAACGCCGAAGCCGGTGCCGTCAGTCTTGGTCACAGGAACATCGCGGTTGAGCCAGTTCACGCGATCCTTAGCTTCCTGCTCCGTGAGCTTGTAAATGTTACCGCTGCCCTCTTCCAAATGAGTCAGGCCATCGCCTGCATTGTCCTGGAAGGTAACCTTGCCGGCCGCAGCCTGGTTTGCCCACTCCTGGGCGATGTTCTTGGCGTTGGCATCTTCGTGGTGGCCCTGCTTAATCAGGTGGGCATGGGTTGCGCCAACGAGCTCATCGGCCACCGCCGGGGTCGGCTTCTTGATGAAGTCCGGCAGCTGGACGTTGTACTGCTTAGCCAGGTCATAAGCCTGCGCAGGAAGCTCAACTTCAAAGGAGTTAACCTGCTCCATAGCCTGGGAAGACAGCTGGTTCAGTTCCTGGGGCTGTGCGGACGATGGGTTAGCCGGGGCGGCCTGGGCCGCGGAGACCGAAAGAACGGCGGTGAGGGATACTGCCACGGCGGAGGTAGCGGACAGGCGGGAAACACGACGCAAAGAATTCATAACTACCACCGTGCCATAAGTCCGCCCGCCTTGAAAAAGACTTCCCGGTCATACGGCATTTTCGATATCACTTTGTTATCAGCTGCCGGTGGAAAGGACCGGCGTGGAAGAATGACCGGAGACTTGCTTTTAGGATTCTTCGAGAGGTTGATCACTGGTGCTGGATGTCTTAACCGGATTTGCCATCATTTTTGTGGTTATCGGTGTGGGGTTCTTTCTGGGTCACCGGGGCGTTATCGGCCACGGTGAGGCGCGCCTGCAGTTCAACCGCACTGCGTTCTGGGCTGCGACTCCGGCGCTCATCTTCTCCAGCGTGGCCACCTCGGATACCTCTACTTTTATGTCTCCGGTTGTCGCTGTCATCGCGATTGCTTCGGTCGCCACGATGGCGCTGTATGGCTTTCTCAGCCTGGTATTCTTCCGCCGCAGCGGGGCTGAGACGATGGCCGGAGCGGCCGCGGCCAGCTACTACAACTCCGTCAACATCGGGCTGCCCATCGCCACCTATGTCATAGGTGATGCCACCTTTGTGGTGCCAGCACTCGTACTCCAGATGGCAGTGCTCTCCCCCTTCATCATCGCCGGCCTTAACGCCCAAGGAACGAGCCTGCGTTCAATAAGCAGCTCTGTATTCTCTGGGCTTACGGCACCGGTTGTCATCGCTGCCGTCGCCGGCTTCATCGTTTCTGCAGCGGGCTGGCACGTGCCAGAAGTCATCATGGCGCCCCTCGAGATCCTCGGCGGGGCCTCCATCCCGATGATCCTGATGAGTTTCGGCGCTTCCCTCACCGGAGACGGGTTGCTGGCTAGCGACCGACTACCAACCATTACCGCGACCGTGCTCAAGCTCGTAGCCATGCCAGCCATCGCACTGGCGACGGGCCTAGCCTTGGGCCTGAGCGGCAACGAGCTATACGCGGCGCTCATCTTGTCTGCGCTTCCGACCGCGCAGAACGTTTATAACTACGCCGCGACCTACCAGTCGGGAGAGACGGTGGCGCGCGATACGGTCTTCCTCACCACTTTTCTCTCCCTGCCGGCCATGCTCGCCATCGCAGCACTCTTCGGGTGAGACTGGCCTTCGCTGGCGAGCACTAGCCGTCGAACACTAGCCTTCCAGCTTCTCCCCCAGCTCCAGCCATTCCATCTCTAGCTCCTCGCGCTCGGCGGCTACCGCTTTGAGGTCGGCGTCGAGCTTGGCCAGCTCGCCGCTGTCTCCCTCTCCGGAAGACATCTTCTCCGCGGCCTGCGCCATCTTTTCATTCAGCTTCGCCGTCTTGTCGTCGAGCTTGCCCATCTTGCGCTCCAGCGCGTTCATCTTCTTGGTCAGCTCGCGCTCCTCTTGGGAACTCAGCCGTTTTACCGGGGCGGTTTCCGTACGCTGACCATCGGCGTTCTTCGAGGCCTCGCCCAAGTCGAGCACACCACCGGCGGTGGCGGCTTCCATCTCCTGGCGGCGACGCAAGTACTCCTCGATTCCGCCCGGCAGGTTGGTGAGCTTGCCGTCCCCAAACAGCGCATAGGTGTTGTCCGCGATGCGCTCAATGAGGTAGCGGTCGTGAGATATGACCACCAAGGTTCCCGGCCACGAGTCCAGCAAGGATTCAAGCTCTTGGAGGGTATCGATGTCGAGGTCGTTCGTGGGCTCGTCGAGAAGCAGCACGTTTGGCTCCGCCATGAGCACACGGGTCAGCTGCAAACGGCGGCGCTCACCGCCCGATAGATCACCGACGGGTGTGCGCTGGCGCTTGGCGGAAAAGCCCAGGCGCTCGGCCAGCTGAGAGGCAGAAAGCTCTTTCTTGCCCAGGTGGACGTAGGTGGCGACGTCTTCGACAGCGTCGAGAAGCCGGCGCTGTGGATCCAGGTCATCGAGCTCCTGGCGCAGCCAGCCCAGACGCACGGTCTTGCCCTCAATGCGCTTGCCAGCGGCAAGCTCGACTTCGCCAGCAAGGGCGCGCAGCAGCGTGGTCTTGCCTGAGCCGTTGACGCCGACGAGTCCGATGCGCTCGCCCGGCGCCAACCGCCAGGTGAGGCGATCCACCAGCGTGCGGCCATCTGGTGTCGTAACCTTTGCATCCTCAAGCTCGATGACGACCCGCCCCTGGCGCTGCTTAGAGAAGGCCATGAGCTCAACCTTGTCGCGCGGCGCTGGAACATCCGCGATGAGTGCCTCAGCCGCCTCAATGCGGTAGCGCGGCTTTGAGGTACGGGCAGGCGCCCCGCGGCGCAGCCACGCCAGCTCTTTACGCGCCAGATTCTGGCGGCGCTGCTCGATGGCATCAGCCTGGCGGGCGCGCTCAGCGCGGGCAAAAGTCCAGTCGTTATAGCCGCCCTCGTAGGCATCGACTACGCCATCGTGCACCTCCCAGGTCGTGGTGGCGACGGTGTCGAGGAACCAACGGTCGTGCGTGACAACGACCACCGCCAGTTTGCGCGAAAGCAGGTGGCTGGCCAGCCACTGCACACCCTCGACGTCAAGGTGGTTTGTCGGCTCATCGAGCACCACGATGTCGAGGTCTTGGACGAGCGCAGCAGCAAGGTTGACGCGACGGCGCTCACCACCGGAAAGTGAACCAACGGGAGTGTCCAGCCCCAGGTCAACGATGCCGAGGCCACCGAGGACATCGCGCACTTTGGCGTTAGAAGCCCACTCGAAGGTTTCCAGCCCGAGCGGCTCGATGATGACCTGGGCGATGGTGAGGGACTCCTCCAGCTCGAACCGCTGGGTTACCACCGCCATGCGCAAGTCCGAGTTGTGGGATACGCGGCCCGCGTCCGGTGGCTCAATGCCGGTGAGGACCTCCAGCAGCGTGGTCTTGCCGCCGCCGTTGACGCCGACGATGCCGATGCGGTCACCGGTTTGAACACCGAGGGAGACCCCGTTCAGCAGGGTCTTGAGCCCGAAGGACTTGGTTACGTTTTCGAGGTTAATGAGGTTCGCCATATCGAGAGTTCATCTTAGTGCTTCAGCACGGTTACCCCCGCACCATTACCTTTATTGCTATTGATTTTCACTTCCAATACTCTGCAACACCATGAAAAGAGAACGTCTCATCCTGTGCGCCGCACTTTCCGCAAGCATCATCACGCTGACCTCCTGTTCCTCCCCCGAAAGCAACGAAGCTTCATCGCCCTCCAGCGCTGCAGCCTCCCACGCGCATGCCGAACACGGCGAAGGCCATGACGGAGAGCACAGCCATGACGGCTTCGAAGCCTCTGCTGGCGAAACCGAGGTGGCAGAGCTTCCTCCCCGTGTCCTCATCTCCCACAAGGACGGCCTCACCACGCTCGATGGAGAGACCGGTGAGGTCATCGACAACGAAGAACTGAAAGCATTTCTCCGGCTTAGCGATGCCGGCGATAACCGCCACATCATGGTGACCAAAGGCGATAGCTTCCTCACCTACGACACCGGGCGCATCACCAAGCCACACGGAGATCACAAGCACTACTACGCGGCTCAGCCGCAGCTTGACGACGCTTCCATTGACGCACCTCACGCCGGCCACGTGGTTCACCACGATGGTTTTACCGCGCTCTTCTCCGACGGAGATGGTGTAGCAAAGATCTACAAGACCGAGGACTTCGGCAAGGAAGACGCCCAGCCGGTCAACACCGTCGAGACAGGTGCCGCGCACCACGGCGTCGCGGTTCCGCTGAAAGACGGCTCCGTGGTCGCCACAAAGGGCACCGAAGATGAGCGCCACACCATCCAGCATGTGGATAAGTCTGGCAAGGTCCTTGCGGAAACCACCGAGTGTCCTGGTGTTCACGGCGAAGCTGCCGCTGGCAATGGCTCCCTCTTCTTCGGATGCGAGGACGGGCCCGTTGTCTTCGACGGAACTGAATTCCACAAGATCGACGCTTCCGCCTATGCAGGCAAAGACGGCTACCAGCGCTCCGGCAACTCTGCAGGCTCAGAGGAGTCCAACGTCATTCTGGCGGATAACAAGACCGACAAGGATGCCGACTTCGAGCGCCCCACCTCAGTGACCCTCATCAATACGGAGGACTACTCTGCCACGAAGGTCGAGCTCGGCGAGTCCTATTGGTTCCGTTCCTTGGCCCGCGGGCCCTTGGGCGAGGCACTGGTGCTCACGACCGACGGCAAGCTCAACATCATCGATCCGGATTCCGGCGAGATAACGAAAAAGATTGACGCCATCTCCCCGTGGAAGGAAAACGAGGAGTGGCAGCAGCCAGGGCCAATCCTGAAGGCAGCCAACGGCTATGCCTACGTCACCGACGCAAACAAGCAGGAACTGGTCGTTCTTGACCTCCTCGGCGACCAAGAACCACAGCGCTACAAGCTCGATGTCAAGCCCGTAGAGATGGCCGTCCTCTAAGGGCCTCCACCATTCACCCTGCTGGTGTTAGACCAGCGTTGCGCCGGTAGCCGGCCCATAGGTCACCAATCCGCGGGTTCCGCGGTTATCGGCGCACACCTGGGCCACCACCTCCTGCGCGGTCTCCTCGTCTTCGCAGAGGAAGGCGCAGGTAGGACCGGAACCGGAGACAATTCCCTTGAGGGCACCGGCGGCCTCACCAGTATCCAGAATCTTGCGCAAGTCCGGGCGCAGCGAGAGTGCTGCTGGCTGGAGGTCATTGTGCATCACTGCGGCGAGCTCGCGGGGGTTACCGCCTACGAGGGCTTGGCCCACGGCTTCAGTATCGAGGTGCGGGGCGCTTCCGCGTCCGGCATCCCGCAGCTCATCCAGCTTGCGGAATACCGACGGCGTCGACAAGCCCTCAGCATTGGTGATGATCGCCCAGATATAGCGCCCACGCGCCAGCATCGGGGTCAGAAGCTCACCGCGGCCGCGCCCCAACGCCGTGCCGCCCATGAGGGTAAAAGGCACATCGGAGCCGAGTTCCGCGGCGAGTTCGTAGAGCTTTTCCATGCTGAGAGGCTCCCGACCAAACTCAGCGCTCAGCGCGTGATTGGCCAAAAGCAGGGCCGCGGCGGCATCGGCAGACCCGCCGGCCATCCCGCCGGCAGCGGGGATGTTCTTCTCCATCGTCAGCGTGCCAGCTGCCGGCAGCATGAGGTTTTGCGCCACCAGCTCCACCGCGCGCCATGCCAGGTTCTCGGCCGATGCCGGCACGCCTGTCGCGTGGTTACCCGTGACCTCCACGGCGCAGCCCTCGCCCCAGCGGTAGCTCACGCGGTCGTGTACATCGAGGGATTGGAACACGGTGGCCAGCTCGTGGAAACCATCCGCGCGGGCCTCGCCCACACCCAGGTGCAGGTTAACCTTAGCGTGGGCACGCGCCTGCCAGAGCTGCGGAGACTCGTTTACCGTCTTGCTCATGAGGCTTCCGCCAACCTAACGAAATCCTCCACGCCTAGCTTCTCGCCGCGCAGGCGCGGATCGATATTCGCCGCGCGCAGCGCTTCCTCGGCTGCCGCGGCGGAGCCATAAAAGCCCGCCAAGGCGGCGCGGAGGGTCTTACGGCGTTGGGCAAAGGAGGCGTCGATCAGCGCAAAAAGCCGCGGGCGCAGCGCCTCGTCATAGGGGCGAGTGCAGTCGATACGCACCAGGCCCGACTCAATCTTCGGCGCCGGCCAAAACACGTTCTTGCCGATTGTCCCGGCTTGCCTAACCAGGCCATAAAAAGATGCCTTCACGCTAGGAATGCCGTAGACCTTGCTGCCCGGAGCGGCGGCGAGGCGCTCAGCCACCTCCAGCTGCACCATGACCAAAACGCGGCGAATCGATGGGTAGACCTCCAGCAGGTGGAGCAACACCGGTACCGCGACGTTATAGGGCAGGTTGGCCACCAAAGCGGTGGGCTCCCCCAACTCGCCCGCCTCAACGGTGAGCGCATCCTTCTCCACCACGGAAAGGCGATCCGCAAAGTCGGCTGCCCGCGCGGCCACGGTATCCGGCAGTTTGCCAGCCAGACGCGGGTCAATTTCCACGGCCGTTACGTGCGCAACTTCCCCCAACAGCCCCAAAGTCAGCGAACCCAGCCCGGGGCCCACCTCCACCACGCGGTCCTCTGGGGACAAATCGGCAGCAGCGACGATGCGGCGGATGGTGTTCGGGTCATGCAGAAAGTTCTGGCCCAGCTTCTTCGTCGGCGTCACGTCAAGCTCAGCGGCGAGTTCGCGGATCTCCACTGGGCCCAGCAGATGGGGTTGAGTCATACCACTCAGACTAATACGCGTGGCTCGTAAGCTTTAGCGCAGGCCGAGCTTGGCGGTACACGCAGGCCATGCACCCCAGCCCTGCGCGGCTTGAACCTTCTCTGCCACAGCGATCTGCTGCTCGCGAGAAGCCTGCCATGCCTCTGGGGCATACTCGGTGCCACCAAAAGCAGCCCAGGTCGACGGGGTGAACTGCAGGCCACCGGAGAAACCATTGCCTGTGTTGATTGCCCAGTTTCCGGTTGCCTCACACTGTGCGATGGAATCCCACACGGAGCCATCCGCAACGGCCGGCGCGGTGGACTTCGGCTTGGTTCCGCGCGCAATCACGGCGGCAACGGCCTCCCTGCGCACGTCTTCCTTGATAATCTCGTTGGATTCTTCCTTGCCGTTGACCTTGACAATCTTGCGGGTCACGGCGCGCGAACCGGGGGTTCCCTCCTCGCGGACTTCCTCAGTGCCTTCCTCGAGTTCTGGGTCATCGACATAATTAGCCGGCGCGTCAAAGTCCTCCGTCTTTTCCTCTTCGGAGATCTCAACGCGGTCCACGGTAATGGCAGTACCGGCCTTCACCGGCGTATCCAGAGCTGGGGATACGCGGTCATCCTTGCCCACCGTAATTCCACGGGCCTCGAGCACGTCCCCCACAGTCTTGGCCGCAACGCTGGCATAGGAAACGGAACCGCCGTCAGTAAGCTTGACGATCTTCGGGGACACCACTTCAAGGTTCATTCCCTCAGTCACCGTTTCATCCTCCTCCACGGTCTTGGAACCGGAAGTGATGGCAGCACCCGGGGCGATTCCATCGAGGCCGCCCAGCAGGTCAGACACCGTGAGATCGGTAGACGACAGCTGCTTTTCGACGCCATCGATGGTAACCGCGACAGGCTTGGCAGTGCGAACGGTGATCGAGTCACCGTCAGCGACCTGCTCTGACAGGGCCGGGTAGACAACGTCTTCTCCCCCAACGTTGACTCCGGCAGCCTCTAGGGCAGCGTTGACATCACCGGCGAAAGTGGCCAGCTGAGTGGTCTCGCCGTTCACGTCAAGCGTGATGTCCTTCTGCGTGCTGACGGCAACGACGCCGCCCACGGCTAGGGTGCCAAGGACACCACCGGTAGCCATGCGCAGCGGCAAAGAGCGGGAATTGTTGATTCGCTTGATCTGCTTCTTCGGGGACATAAACCTTTACTCGTCTTCACGATGCTTCGTGTTCACAATGCAGGAACCCGCATTCTGAACACCTGTCACGGCGCGCCCCACGCGCGCCCGCCGGCGACATCAATGCCGGACTAACTTTGAATAACAATACGGTAACAGAACGTAACTTACGAAATGCATTCACGCGCCGCGGCCACTATCAGCACACTCGTCACAACAAACACGTGCGCCACCACTGAGCAGCACCTTTAGATAAAGTGAAAATCCTCACACGCCAAAGACCCGCGCGAAGGTCGTGGCCACCTCCGCCGCGAGGTCTTCCACTTCTTGACCACGCGCCTGCGCCACGCAACGGTACGTGTGCCCAATCAAGGAGGGCTCGTTGCGCGCACCCCGGAAAGGCTCCGGCGTCATGTACGGCGCATCCGTTTCAATCAGCAGTTGCCCAGCTGGGGCAATGGCAGCGGCCTGGCGCATCTCCTCATTACGCTTGAAAGTAACGTTGCCGGCGAAAGACAGAACATAGCCGCGCTCAAGGGCTTCTTTGGCCACGGCGAGCGGCGAGGAAAAGCAGTGCAGCATCACCGTCGGCGGCTCTGGGCAGTCCCCCAACACACGCATGAGATCCTCATCGGCCTCACGGTTGTGGATCATCAGCGTCTTTCCCACCTTGGCCGCCAATTCCGCGTGCCAACGAAGAGCCTCTTCCTGCACTTCAAGGGGCGCGGTGGTTTCCGGCTCGTGGTGAATCCAGTAGGTATCCAGGCCTGTCTCCCCGATGGCCACGCAACGCGGATCCGCAGCCATCTCGCTCAAGCGCAAACGAGCAGCCTCATCAAGTTCAGCCGCCTTAGTGGGGTGAATGGCGCACGCGGCATACACGTTGTCGAATTCCTGCGCCGCCGCCAAAGCCTTCTCCGCCTCAGCCAAGCCATCACCCACGGTAACGATGCGCTCAACACCAGCAGCACGAGCACGCTCAACGAGCTCGACATCAGCGTCGCGGCAGGAGGCGAGGTGCGTGTGGGCGTCGATAAGCTGGCTCAAACCTTCGGCGGGAACGGGCGTGGGGCGTGGCTTCTTCTTAGACATGGCTGCGAGTGTAGTCTTGCGCGCATGATTATCCGTGAAGCGACGGACGCCGACGTCCCCGCGATGACCGCCACGCTGAATTGGGCCATCCGGGAGACCCACTTCATCTTTCGCAGCGAACCCGCCACCGTGGAGGAACGCACCGATTACCTGCACCAATTAGGTCGCGACAATTGCCCCTGTTTCATTGCATTCGACGATGACGGCACGTATCTAGGCTGGGCACTCTACCGCCCCTACCGCGATCCGAAAGTGTGGCTGGGCTGCTACGAGACGACGATCTACGTTGATCCCACCGCCCACGGCCGCGGGGTAGGCACGCGCTTGCTTGATGCAGTCGTTCAGCATGCCCGCGCAGCCGAACAGGTCCATACGCTGCTGGCACTCATCGTGGCGGACAACGCCGCATCCATCAAGTTGCATGAAAAGTTCGGCTTTGCCACTGTAGGAACGTTAAAAGAAGTCAGCCGCAAAGCTGGGCGCTGGATAGACCTCACCCACTTGCAACTCATGGTTTAAGGAACATCATGCACGTCCGTCCCGCAGAGCTTGCCGACGCCTCCGCAATCGCCACCATCTACAACTCCGCCTCCGCCGCGAAACCGGCCGCCAACCTCGTCACATGGCAGGAGTCCGTAGAGGACCGCGAGAAGTGGCTGGCGCAGATGGAAAAGGACAACTATCCGGTCTATGTCGCCGTGGACGACGACGAAATTGTTGGTTGGGCCGCCTACTTCCAATTCGTCACCCCAGCCATCTACTACGGCACGGCGGAGGACTCCATTTACATCGCGGAATCAGCGCGCGGCAAGGGCGTGGGCAGCGAGCTCATGGACACGCTCATGGATCACGCAAAGGAAAATGACTACGTGGAGACGATAATCACCTACATCGTGGACACCAACGAGTCCTCCATCGCCCTGCACAAGAAGTTCGGCTTCGTGGAGACCGGCCGCATGCCCAATATCCACACCAAGGACGGCGTGCGGCTAGGGCTGGTGCACCTGCAGCGCGACTTCGACCGCTCCTAAAGCGGCTTGATTGCCGCCCCACCCCAGTGACGGCACTGCCCTACGCCCCACCTCAGTGACGGCACTGCCATTGTTGCCAAAGATCAAGCCAGATCCTGAGGCGAAGCGGGAAACTTTGGCAACAACGGCAGTTTCAACCCAAGAGACTCACACTGTGCTGCTCAGTCACTCCCAGCGCACAAGTTAAGCCGACGCTGCCTGAAGCGGCACAATATCGTCCAACTCAGCAAGAATTTTGTCTTCCGCAACATCCAAGTCGTAGTGAGTCTGCAGCCCCAGCCAGAACTGTGGGGACATTCCAAAATATTTAGCCAAACGAAGAGCCGTATCGGCGGTAATAGCCCGCTTTCCGTGGACGATTTCGTTAATACGTCGAGGCGGGACCCCTATCGAAACAGCGAGTTTGTGTTGGGTAATCCCCATGTCCTTGAGAAAGCCCTCCATAAGGATTTCACCTGGGTGTACTGGGGGAGCTTGTTAGTGGTAGTCAACGATCTCAACCTCCTCTGCTCTACAGGCAGTATACCGTCGAGAACCAGCTAGGCAGCGAGCTCGTCGTCAATGTAGACCCGAGTGGTCGCACGCAGACCCGCGACCAGCATGCAGAAACAGAGCACCATGAGACCAATGAGCACAGCGGTCCAATCCCCGGTGGCCCCGCGCACCACTCCCACGGACAGCGGTACGAGGCCCGCCAAGACGTAGCCGCCCGGCTGAACGAAGCCGGAGAGCCGCGCCGTAGTGAGCGCGGTGCGCGTGCGGGCAGTGAGCAGAGCAAGCGCCAATGGGAAGCACATACCGCCGATCCCCATCAACGAGGCCCAGGCCAGCGGGGCGGCGTCGGCAGCCACGAGCACTCCACCCCACCCGGCACACGTGCACAAAGAAAGCACCACGGGAACGGGAGTTAGGCGGTTAAGACGCGAGATGAGCCACGGCATGACTACGCCGCCGAGAATATTAAAGACTCCGATGACAGCCAGCGCCACACTGGCGGTGTTCTCACTCACGCCTTTTTCTACCAGCATGCGCGGCAGCCACCCCATCTGTACATAGGCCATGGTGGACTGCAATCCGAAGAAAAAGAGCATGGCCACCGCAGTGGGTGAGGTGAACATGGGGCGTTGCACGTCCGCGCCATCAACCGTGCCGTGGGCGACGTCCTTACCGGCCTTAGGTAGGACCACTATCCACGCCACCAGCTGGGCGATGGCGGGCAGGCACCAAATCCACAACGCACCTTGCCACGATTTTTGTGTCACCGCGGACAATGGGCCCAGGGCGCTGGAAACGCCCAACATCGTGGTGTAGGTGGTCATCAGCGCCACCAACGTGCGGCCCGACCCATGCTGCTTGATCCATGCAGGAAGCAGCACATTTGCAAGCGCGATGCCGGCAACAACGCACAGGGTAAGCGCTACGAAAAGCGGAAAGCTACCTACCCATGGACGCAGGCCAAGCCCCACGACCAAGGCCACCGTGCCGCCGGCCAGGGTTCGGCTTAGGCCCACGCGGCGCGCGATGGGAACCGCCGCCAACCCCATGGCGGCAAAACACAGCCCCGGCAGTGCGGTCAACAAACCTGCCTGCCCAGAGCTGATTCCAAAAAAGTCTTGGATCTGCCCCAGCACCGGTGCCACCGAAGCAATACCCGAACGCAGGTTCAGCGCGGTCAGGCAAACAACTGTGAAGAGTAGGACAGGCGCAAGTGTGCGCCGAAACGCCAAACCCACCCCTTCTACTTCTGAACCGGGGCCCACTCAGGGCCGGTCTCACCGAGCTCTGGGTCAAGCTTAGCCACCAGCGGCTTCGGCTTCTGCAGCGCGGTACCCGGGGTTATGTCGAATCGCTTCCACACGGCCTGCTGCGCGGAGTAGTCACCCGTGATGATCGGGTACGGGTGATTCTCCGGCGGAAGGTTTACGCCAACAAGTTCAACCGGCATGTCATCCGCCACTTCCTCGATGCGCGGCTGCGCGGCCCACACTCCCTCGCGGCCCAGGGTCTCGTGCACCTTTTGGGCGGTAAAGGGCAGGAACGGGGTCAGCATCACGTTGCAATCGGAAACCACCTGCAGCGCGGTCCACAGCACCGTGGCTAGGCGCTCACGTTGGGTCTCATCCTTGGCCAGCTTCCACGGCTCCATAGCAGCGATGTAGGCATTGGCCTCACCCACGACGTGCATGATGGCGGTCATGGCTTGCTTGAACTTGGACTGCTCGAGGAAGCCCGCGGCGGTGGCAAAGGTTTCCTCCGCCAGCGACAGGATATCCTCATCTGCCTGCTCCAGCGCGGCCGGTGCCGGCACCTCACCGAAGTTCTTGTGAGCCATCGACACGGTGCGGTTAACCAGGTTGCCCCAGCCGTTGGCGAGCTCGTTGTTAATGCGGCGCACGAACTCATCCCAGGTGAAGTCGGTGTCGTTGTTTTCCGGACCGGCAACGGCAATGAAGTAGCGCAGCGCGTCAGGACCGAACTCCTCAAGGAAGTCCTTGACGTAGATAACGACGCCCTTGGAAGAGGAGAACTTGGACCCGGACATGGTCAGGTACTCCGAAGACACGATTTCCGTCGGCAGGTTGAGCTCACCATAGGTGTGCAGCTCACCGCCCTTGGAGCCCTTACCCGCATAGCCCAAGAGCTCAGCCGGCCAGATCTGGGAGTGGAAGGTGATGTTGTCCTTGCCCTGGAAGTAGTAGTGGCGCGCCTGCGGGTTCTGCCAGTAATCCTTCCACGCGTCCGGGTTGCCGGTGCGGTGTGCCCACTCGATGGAAGAAGACAGGTAACCAATGACCGCGTCGAACCACACATAGAGCTTCTTCGCACCATTGTCCTCCCAGCCCTCGACTGGAATGGGAATTCCCCAGTCGATGTCTCGGGTCATGGTGCGCGGGCGCATGTCCTCCAGCAGGTTGAGGGAGAACTTGAGAACGTTGGGGCGCCAATCCTCACGAGTCTTCAACCACTCTTCGAGGACCTCCTTGACCGCAGGCAGATCCAACAGGAAGTGTTCGGTGTCAATAAACTCCGGAGTCTCTCCGTTGATCTTGGATACTGGGTTAATCAGGTCCACCGGATCGAGCTGGTTACCGCAGTTATCGCACTGGTCACCGCGCGCGCCATCGGCGCCACACAACGGGCAGGTGCCCTCAATGTAGCGGTCCGGCAAAGTGCGGCCAGTGGACGGCGAGATCGCACCCTGGGTGGTCTCCTTAATCATGTAGCCGTTCTCGTAGAGTCCCTTGAACAGCTCCTGCACCACCGCGTAGTGGTTGCGCGTCGTGGTGCGGGTAAAGAGGTCATAAGACAGGCCGAGCCCAGCCAGGTCGGTGACGATCTGGCGGTTGTAGCGATCCGCCAACTCACGCACCGTCACGCCTTCCTTGTCCGCCTGAACCAGCAGCGGGGTGCCGTGTTCATCGGTACCAGAAACCATGAGGACGTCGTTGCCACGCATTCGCTGGAAACGGGCGAACACGTCGGAAGGAACACCGAAGCCCGCCACGTGTCCGATGTGGCGGGGTCCGTTGGCATAGGGCCAAGCAACATTAACGACAACTGGATTCTTCATGGACACCACTCTACTTTGAGAGGTTTAGCACTTACGAACTGGCTCTGAGGTCTTCTTTACAAGCAGAAGCCATAGCCCGACCGTCAATACAAGACATACCGCACCCCAAACTCCACACGCAGTAGCAGCGCTTATTCCCTCCGAAATGAAACCCAACAGCGGCCGAGTGAAGATCATTACCACTCCGCCTACTAATGAAACGAAGGACAGCATGGTAGCGCGGTTGCTCGTAGATGACAGCTCTGAAACCCAAATGTCGCAGTAAGCAGTGCCGACCGAATAAAAAATACCTAGCGAAACAAGCAATACAAAAGGAGCCCAAACATCAACATCGAGTTTGAACCCAAACCACACGCCTAAGCACATAAACGCAATTCCCGCTACAGACGTAACTAGCACAATTCGTCTCGAAAAGGGGAGCTTTCCCACAAGCCATGCGCCTGCCAACTGCGCCACGCCAAAACCGGCAAAGAGGAAGGAGATCTCCTTAGGAGTCAATGATGCTTCCAACCCAAGCGGTTGAAAGACCATTTGGATACTCCATCCGCTGATCAGCACTATGCTACCGGCCACAATTGCCCAGAGAATCTCTCCTGAAGGCAAATTTTCTGTTGAAATACGTTTCGGCCCAATTTGACGCACATGCTGATCGATATCAGGCAAGCCCCACGCGACAGGAATTACAGCTGCAGCTACTACAGCTGTAATAACAAATGGAAACGCTGGAGACAGTTCGAACAGCGCTCCTGCCGATACCAACGAAACAATCATCGCGATCGCTGCGCACACTCTGCGTATACGAATGAACTCGGCTGCGGTGGTAGGACCACCACCTTCTATTTGGCTGCCTATCTCCCAGCCATAGGCCGTAAGCAAGCCCGAAACAAGAGCCCACACAAGGCCCCACACGCTCCATGCAATAAACAAGCTAGGTAAGTCATTCACATAGGCGATAAGAAGGAATGTAATAAACGTACCAAAAAGAGCTAGATAAAGGGACTTCTTCCGGCCAATGCGATCTGAAAACCATCCGACAGGAACCTCAAGGGCCGTCGCAATCAAGCGGAAAACCCCATCGGCTATAGAGGCCTCCTCGGTGGTAATTCCACGTTCTAAGAGGAAAAGCAACCAAACTGGAAACCAGAACTGGACTTCCAAAGCCAGTACAATTACTCCGTATCGCGTTCTCGTCCCCATCAAGACTCGCTTTTCTTACGAGCAACTACGAATGCGATAACCATGAGAACCGAAACTATGGTTGATATAAGAAGAATGACGTCGACGGGTTGAGTAGCAATCCACGTAGTCAGGTCACCCGCACCTAGATCATAGATAGTTTGATCAGGATCGGCAGAAGTACTCCGGCCCAAACTGACCACTGCCAACATTGTCCCCAAGATTGAAGTTACACCAATCACCATAAGGATTAAGTCCGTGAAAAAGCTCGCAGACCGAGCTCGTTCTCCATCAATATCGTCAAGTCTCGTCTGGCAAATACGCAGCTTGGTTTGTACAGGATTCTCCAATACTTCGTAATAATCCCAAACCTCAAGAATGCGCGTCGTCTCCAATCTCGACATTGGATTAACGTATTTACCCACTTCCGTTTTCTTGAGAAACAAGGCTTCAGCAAAATCCATCTCCTGCCGCAGTTGCGCTCGAAGCTTGCTAGTTGAAATATCGGAAGATTGGGACATGGCCCAAGACAGGATATTCATGAGATTCGAATCGCTTCTACCCGTAGCAGCATAGAAGAACTGTGCACGCACAAGCGCCTTCCACATCTCCTGCATCTCAACCCTGTTGTCAGCAGTTTCCCTCAGATAAATGTAATTCATCCAGTCCGCAGTGTGGCTAGTCTTCCGCTGTTTCAGCGATTCAACAATCCCGCTCTTACCTTTAGTGTTTCCCAGCCATTCCAAGGCAAAGTCACTTTGAAGTTCTGCATATTCGGACTCTGATGGGTCAAAAATCAGTGCTCGCGACGCCCAGGCATCTTCCATGGGCGTATCGCCCTGGAACAACACGAATTCCTCGTAGCCATCATGTTGTTTAATCACGTCGCGCAATTCGTCATAAATGCGGGCGATGAGCTCTTGGTTAATTCGCGTAGCGACCTTCTGCACAAGTTGTTCAATTGACGAGGCCGTTTTCCCTTCAATCCCCACAGCCAGTTCGATTTCAGAAAGCAGGATACCGAAATCACAGAGGCTCCACTCAACAGAACTGATTTCTACTGTCGGTTCCTGACTTCGATAAAACGACTTTTCGACTTGAACCTTGTCCTTCACCACGGCGATATCATTCTGAATATCAATGCTCTGCGCTGATTCATATTGTAGCGATCCTGCTTGCGGAACCTTGCGCGCATAAATAGTCCCAGATTCACGGGCGACTGACTCCCAAAAGCGTCGGGCAGAATCTCCATCACGATATTCAACTCCGGGTTGGGTTAAGCAATCAACGCGCAGCGGCGAAACTAATCGGAAACTAGCCTTGTACGTCATTGACTTCCACACTTTCAAGATTCACAAAACCAGTTCGCCCAGCCAAAGGTCCGGTGAGCATCTTGATTTTTACTTCCTGCTCCTCTTTGAGGTCATCCGGCCAAACAAGCACTTGAGCTGATACTCCAGCTGGCAAACTGCCAAGCAATTTGCCTGATTCGTCACGTATGTCAATCAATCCATCACCGATAAGCCTCACTCTTTCTGGTACACCTTTCAGCATGGAGATTTGCTCTCTATATCGATCGGTCTTTTTATACTCAGCCAGGGATTTATTGAACCTATCGATTACAGCTCTCGATTGCTTGTTTTTCCGAATCAAGAAATGAACACTGTCTTCAGAAGAAAGAGCTGCCGCATTACCTTCAAGAATGTCGAACATCCCTGAATCACCTTCGAAGGCCGCACTCCTAAGAATAGCGTTGCCTACGAGATCGGATTCCGCGAGAAGATCCACTTCTTTATTCTGAAGAGCTTTAAAACCCTCAGCCGGCGAGGAGTAGTTGCTAAATTCTGCACCTGAGTTATCAAGCTCTGCCCAATAGTCATAGCCGTCAATTTTTCCAATACGTACACCGTTAAAATCACCACGTTGCATCGCCTGGGTAACGTTGTAATCCTTCCGCTTGAATAGGACATACCGATAGTCAACAAGGGGATCAGAGTATTCGTAATTTTCCAGGCGCGAAGCAGATTTCACCATTGGGAAAACGCCGAATACAGTTCCTTCTTGTACTTTCTGGAGGCCACTATCCCATGTGTCAAAGGAAACCTGACCGTTGTAACCACTACTCGCCAAAACTGACAGAACAATGTCGCCAACAACGCCACCGTTTTCATCACTAGTCGTGACATACGGATCCCAATCTGATGTTTTGATCTGCACAGACTGAGCCGCGCGCGGAGGTTGAAGCCGCAGCATTAATAATGACGCCAACACCGATAGAATGCAGACGACTCCAAAAACCAAGCGAATCCAGCGAGTTTTCTTCTTATCTTTCAATGGTGGCACGGCAAAACGATAGCAAAGATCGCGTTTTTCCCTCAAGCAAATACTTTATCGTATGAATTAAATTTTTACCCCTGCTAACCACGAGCAGCAAGGTAAGCGTCATAGAGCTCACGGTTGGACCATGCCGTTCCCGCCGCCGCCTTCTTGCACGCATCCTTGGCACGCACACCCCGCTCTACTTCTGCCCGGACCTGCTCAACGAGGGTCTCCATCGACACGGGTGCAGCCTCACCGCCCTCGATTACTACGGTGATTTCGCCCCGCGCATTCTCTTCAGCCCACTCCGCGAGCTCGCCTAGGCAGCCTCGCTTAATCTCCTCGTAGGTCTTCGTCAGCTCCCGGCACACAGCGGCGCGACGGTCGGCGCCGAGGATCGTAGAGGCGTCGCCAAGCGTCTGCGCCAAACGGTGCGGGGACTCGAAGAACGCAATCGCGCGCTGCTCCCCCACCAAGGACTCCAGCCACGCCTTGCGCGGCCCGGGCTTGCGCGGCGGGAAGGCATCGAAGAGAAAATGCCCCACTCCCAAACCAGACAGCGCAAGAGCCGTCGGCACCGCCGAGGGTCCTGGGAAGCAGGTCACGGGCACGTCTGCTTCCACTGCTGCGGTGACGATGGAGTGCCCAGGATCAGACACTAGGGGCATACCGGCGTCGGACACCACGAGCACTGTCCCGGTCCGGGCGGCGGCGACGAGAGCGCGCGAACGCTCCTCTTCGTTGTGGTCGAAATTGGACACCACCCTGCCGCGGATCTCCACCCCTAATGCCTGGGCCAGATTGCGAACGCGACGGGTATCTTCCGCGGCAATGACATCTGCGTGACCCAAAGCTTGCATCAAGCGGGCTGAAGCGTCACCGGGATTTCCCAGCGGCGTGGCGGCAAGGATGACCCCACGCGGCAAGGGTTCAAGCTGAAGACTCATACTCCCCAGCATGGCACACGCACGCTAGACTCATCCGAGTGAGTATCGCAACCCCTACCGATCGATCTGGCCGCATCAAGCGCCCGCGTCCGTCTATCGCACGCGGCGCCCATACCCGGCCAGCGCCTCCTGCTCCCCGGCCCTATGTCTGGACAACGGCTGACACGATCAGCACCGTGATCATCGCGGCGCTGGCTTTCCTCACGCGCTTCATTGGCCTGACCTCCCCGGTCTCCGAAGGCACGCCCGTCTTCGATGAGAAGCACTACGTGCCGCAGGCCTGGGACATGGTTACCAGCTGGCATAACCTTTTTATCGGCGGTATTGAGTCCAATCCGGGCTATGGCCTTGTCGTCCACCCGCCGCTGGCCAAGCAGATTGTTGCGATTTCGGAGGCTCTCTTCGGCTACACCCCATTGGGATGGCGCTGCATGGCCGCGCTTTTTGGCGTGGGCACGGTCCTGCTGACAATGGCGCTGGCTCGCCGATTGTCCGGTTCATGGCAGGTTGGATTCCTGGCCGGTCTCCTCGCAGTGTGCGATGGTGTGCTTCTCGTTGCCTCCAAGTTTGGCATGCTGGACATCTTCCAAGTCTTCTTCGTCGTTGCCGCCGCATGGGCCTTGGCGCGCGACCACCAGCAGATGCGCGAGCGCCTCCACGCCGCTTTCCTTTCGGGCACTATGGGTGATTCCGACTTCGGTCCTCGTTTTGGTTTCCGGTGGTGGCGCTTTGCAGCCGGTGTCTTCCTGGGGCTAACACTTTCTGTGAAGTGGTCGGGCCTGTATTACATCATGTTCTTCGGCCTCATGAGCGTCTTCTCGGACCTCGCGCTGCGCCGTCTTTATGGCGTGCGCCGCTACATCGTGGGCACGCTGGTACGCGATACGCCCGCGGCCCTCGCCTCCATCGTCGCGGTTCCTGTAGCGCTCTACGCGTGGTCATGGCGCGCTTGGTTCGCCGATGAAACCGCCGTCTACCGCCACGCCAAGGTGGACGGCACTATCGAAGAAGGGTCCTGGCTGCTCAACCTCCCCGAGCCCCTCGCCGGCTGGTTCTACTACCACTCCTCCGTGCTGGAATTCCACGCCTCCTTGACCACTTCAGGCGGCCACAGCCACCCCTGGGATTCCAAGCCGTGGGCCTGGCTGGTGGCCGCGCGCCCCATCCTCTACTACTCCTCCACTGACATTTCCTGTGGCGACGGCGGATCCTGCCGCAAGATGCTGTACCTGTTTGGCACCCCGGCCATTTGGTGGCTGGTCATTCCAGCGGTGCTGTGGGGACTGTGGTCCTTGCTCGTGCGCCGCAACCGCGCCTTCCTCATTCCGCTCGTGGGCGCCGCGGCGGGTTTCCTACCCTGGCTAGCGGTCTTCGACCGCCAGATGTACTTCTTTTATGCCACGGCGTTTATCCCGTTCATCATCGTGCTCATCGCGTTGGCCTTGGGCCAAATGATCGGGCGCGGCCGCAAACTGGAATGGCACTGGCTCACAAGGCTCTTCGGTTCCGCGATGCCGCTGGGCACCTTCATCACGGTGTGCTACGCCGCACTCGTTGTCGCGATGTTTGCCTACTTCTCCCCGATTCTCTACGGCTACATGATCCCGGATTCTTGGTACAACTCCATCATGTGGCTGCCGTCGTGGACCTAACGCGGGCTAGCAGATAGCGTCCGATAAACGTCCCGCAGCAGGAACCCCCGGTCCGCCGCCCAAGCCCAGCCCAGGCAGGCGGTGGCGAGCCCGGTGCCGATGAGGATATAAAGCTGCCCCGCGGCGACGCTGCCCAGGGCAAAATCGCGCATGGTAAAGCCGCACAGGAACGCGAACATTGTGCACGCCACCGGCAGCAATCCGGGCGCTGAGGCAGGGCGCCATGCAGCAAAACCCAAACCGCTGGCAAGGCCGAAGCGCAGTGCTGCGGCCTCGATCAACAGGCGCGCGCGCTCCGGGTCAGCGCCTTCTGCAAGGGTCCCTTCGCTCTCCAGGGTGGTCAAACCCGAAGCACTGACGACGACCACAATCGCCCACACAAGAAATGCCACGGACAGCACACCGAGGGCTACTCGCGCCAACGACAGCGAAGCCTGCCGGGTGCTCGAAGCTCGCTGCCATTCTGGCTCCACGCCAGCGAGGATTACCTCGGATAGATCCTGCGGCGGTGCTCCATCCGGTTCCACAAGGCTCAACGACCGGGATAGAGCCGCTGCCTTGTCCCGGAAGGCCGCACAGTCTGGGCAGCTGGAAACGTGTGCCTCGATGACGTCAGGCGACAGCTGCGGGGCTTCCCCGTCTAACTGCGCGGAAATCGCTGCCTGCACTTGCTCATGCGTCAGCACGGCTCAGCACTCCATCCACGCTCGCCCGGCCGGAACCGAAGACCACGATCATGAGCAATGACACGATGAGAACCAGCGGGTACTCGATGCCGCCATCGGCCGCGAAGAGACCGTTACCGATGTGCACGAAATACAATGCGCACGCCATGAGCAGCGCTAAAGCCCCCGCAACAAAGGTCGTGAGAAGGCCTACCACCAGGGCCGCCCCGCCCAGCATTTCCGCGAAGGCAGCCAAGTATGCCGAGGTCTGCGGCTGTGGGACCCCCATGGCGGAGAACTGCCCGGTAATTTCGTCCATCCCGCTAAAGAACATCTTGTCCACGCCGTGCGCCACGAAGATTACTCCCAGCACCGCGCGGAAGATGAGGAGCGCGGCATCGCGTACGGCGGGTCTATTCATGGTTCATAGACTACCCTGGATAGCCACCTCCCTCCGAAAGGACTCCCCACCCAGCATGCTTACGTGGACCACTACGAACACGCCTCTAGGTTGCCTCACCCTCGTGGGATCTGCGCGAGGTTTATCTCATGTGTATTTCGACGGCGAATCTCCGGATCTTAGAAGCATGCAACGCCTCACGGATGTCACCGAACCTGGCTCTGCGGGCGCGGTGCTTGTCGACGCCTCTCAACAAATTGCCGAGTATTTTGCCGGCACGCGGAGGGATTTTGAGCTGCTTCTCGCCGTGCCTGAGTCCCCGCGCACCTTCCGGGATCGGGCGCAGCGTGCTCTGCGCGATATCCCATTCGGGGAACGTTGGACCTATTCGACTCTTGCCACCGCCGCCGGTAGCGCGCAGGCCGCACGTGCCGCGGGGAGCGCCTGTGCCACCAACCCGCTTCCTATTGTGGTGCCGTGTCACCGCGTCGTACCGGCTGGCGGCGGTGTGGGTTCCTATCGCGGAGGCGCAGCCGCGAAGCAGATGCTTCTGGACCACGAGGCCGCGTGCTGCGGCACTAATCCGCAGAGAGCCCTTGGCAACCACGGGTAGCCCTGGGGAACCGATGAATAACTTCTGCAGTCTAAAAAGGCATGACTAGTACACAGATGGCAAACGATACGAGACTTGTTTTTGACTCCGCGGGGCTCGGCCGCCCTGCTTGGGCAATGACCTCCCCACTCCTCAAGGAGTACTACGACACCGAATGGGGTATGCCCATCCATGAGGAATCCGCACTGCTAGAGCGCCTCTGTTTGGAGGGCTTCCAGGCTGGGCTGAGCTGGGAGATCGTTCTGCGCAAACGCGAAGCCTTCCGCGCCGCTTTCGTGGGGTTTGATGCTGACCTTCTGGCAAGCTTCGGCGAGGAGGAAGTGGAGCGCCTGATGAATAATCCTGGAATCATCCGGAACCGCCTCAAGATCAATGCGGTACTCGCCAACGCGAAGGCCACGGTGGCCTTAAGAGAGCAGGGCGGACTCGATGAGTTCATCTGGAGCTTCTTGCCGGAAGAGACCATCGCACCGGAGCGCGAAGAAGACATCCCTAAATACACGCAAGAAGCCTTGGACATGTCCAAGGCTTTAAAGAAGGCCGGGTTCAAGTTTGTCGGCCCAGTAACGTGCTTCTCACTCATGGAGGCCATCGGCATGGTCGATGCCCACCTCGTGGGCTCGCACCGTCGCGGTACATCCGGTGTGTGGCCGGCCTAGCGCTCAGCCAACACAGCGCTTAGCCAACTCGACGCTCCGCCAAATCATCACGCCGTTGACGCGGGGTGGGATGAGGACCGTCAAACCCACCGTCGGAATCATCCTCCGAGTACACCGGAAGGTAGTCAAAGTCCGGGCTTTCATCATCGATTTCCAGGATGAGCGCGCCCGGGCGGCGCAGCTTCGGCGGAAGCGACTCGGCGGGGTTCTCCGCGTTCCGCACTCCCAGGCGGGCGCGGCGTAGGTGGTAAATGCGGCGCCGCAACAACTCCCGTTCACGGCGTACCTGGGCGCGCAGCGCAACCAGGTAAACCGTGGTCATAACACCAGCGATAGCCGCCAGCCACCACGTCCATCCACCCACGACGATGCCGAGG
Source organism: Corynebacterium sp. MSK004 (assembly GCF_030232515.1). Classification (NCBI taxonomy): domain Bacteria; kingdom Bacillati; phylum Actinomycetota; class Actinomycetes; order Mycobacteriales; family Corynebacteriaceae; genus Corynebacterium; species Corynebacterium sp. MSK004. Next base: position 71,937 of record NZ_JASPKB010000004.1, read on the forward strand.
CATACCGTAGCTACCACTGCTACCGCCAATCCGATAAGCGTACGCTGACGGCGCTGGTAACGCGTGGCAGAAGCTTCCTTCTCCTTCACCGGATCCCATCCGCCGCGGCCAAGGCGGCGCTGTGCGAAGGCGAGCTCGTCCTCAGACAGCTCGGTATCGCTGCTGCCGGCCTCAGAGTCCTCGGCGTTCAGCTCCGCGGCATCAGCACTCTCGATTTCCGCCGCCGTGGATTCTTCCGCGTCGGGAGCATCATCGGCCCCATCTGAATCCTCGGCGTTGGGCGTCGTCGGCGCCTCCTCCACAGCGTCAATAGCACCCGGGTACATCAAATCGACCGGAGAAGTGTAGGCGTCATCGAAGTCATAAGCATCCTCCGCCACCTCAGCATTTGCTGGGGCTGTAAACACTTCAGCAGCATCTGCTTCAACGTCCTTGGTGTCCTGTCCTGCTTCCTGCTCGGCCTCGGCGACGTGGGCGGGCTCCGCTTCGAGCTCGAAGTCCTCTTCAACGGCGTCTTCCTCAACAACCTCGCCGTCAATCGTCTCCGCGACGTCCGAAGTAGCTTGGTCAGAGGTAGCGGTTTCAGCGCGGGAGGACTGCGAATCCTCGCTTACGCCTTCGGCCTCCACCAGCTCGTACTCCGCTTCGTCCGCTGCAGCCCCCGTTCCTGCCTGGGCGCGCGGGCGGATATCTTCCTTGCCCAGGCGCGGCTTGCGACGGCCCGGCACAGAGCCGGAATCACCTTCGAAGAGCACGCGGGTCTCTTCAAAGGCCTCACCCGTGTGGCTCATCGGACGCTGCGAACGCAAAAGCAACGGGGCGAGGATGAAGAGCCACAACACGATTACGAGAATGATCGGCACGGCAGTCATCATGCGGCTGTGTCCCACTTTCAGGGGTCGACGAAAAGGGAATATAACTAGGCCCCTACTCTAGCCGCCCACACCGGCTCCATGGGCATCAACGAGCCCATAAATTACAAGGTTGTTACTTAAGTGAAAACAGAGGTAGTTGAACTAATCCAAGCGCGATCTAGAGACCGAGGATCCGCCCCGCCGCGTGCAGGCGCTCCACCGCGCTCGAGGCAAAATCCTCACGATTGAGCGCCAAGAAGTGGTGGTCCCGCCATGCGCCGTCAATGTGTAAGTTGCGGCGCAGAAATCCCTCATCCCGAAAGCCATTGTTGTGTAGCACCTTGCCCGAAGCAGGGTTCTCCGGCAGGTAGGTGGCGGTGACTCTGTGCAGCCCCACTCGGTAAAAAGCGTGGTCCACGCCGAGGGCGCACGCAACAGTGGCCACGCCGGCGCCGTGTACCCCGGAATGGACCCAATAGCCGATCCAGCATTCACTGACCCCTCCGTGCTGAATATTTCCCAGGGTCAATTGGCCTCGAAATTGCCCATCGACGTCAATGACGAGCGGCACCACCGTTCCAACGCGGGCAGAATCGCGCAAAAACATCAGGTGATTCCACCACGCAGACTGCGAATGCGCCGCATCCCATGACGTCGGCAGCGTAGGTTCCACGGGCTTAAGAAAATCCCGATCCGCCATGCGCTGCTGCCGCCACGCCTCGCCATCCCGACGCAACAGCGGGCGCAGGCGCACCGTCGCTCCGTGTGGGAAAACGCTAGAGCCTCGCAGCCGCACCGCAGGGGTCGCCTCAGGCCACCCCGGATGCTCGGGGTGAGCCTCACCGCTGGCGGGAGTGGAAAACCGCCCTGCGGCAGTACCAAAAGGATCAAGCATGGCGTGCGTAGCTGCCGGCTAGCTTCGTTGGGTCAGGAAGAGGACGTCGACCACATCTCCCGGGCGGATCTCGGTGACCTCCTCCGGGATGCGAATCATCGCGTTCGCTTCTGACAACCCGGCGAGCAGGTGTGCCGGCGCGCCCGCCGCGCCACCTAGCCCTTCCACGAGGTAATCGGAGGTCTCGGCGTCACGCATCAGCCGGGCACGGATGTATCCTCGACGGCCCGGGCGGGACTCCATGTGGTTGAGCACGCGTGCGCGTACGACGCGACGCTGACCGCTGCGCTTGCCTAGGGACAACCGAATCAACGGGCGCACAAAAACCTCGAAGATGACGAGCGCAGACACGGGGTTCGAAGGCAACAGGAAGGTGGGGATGCGCTCTTCACCCAACAGACCAAAACCTTGGACCGAACCGGGGTGCATTGCCACACGAGTAGTATCGACATCCCCCAGCTCATCGAGGACTTCGCGGATTTCATCCGCGCCCGCACCACCCACGGCACCGGAAATCACCAACACCTCGCTGCGCGCCAGGTAAGTCTCCAAGGCCTCCCGCACGCGGCGCGGCTCACCGGCAGCAATGCCCACGCGGTGCACGTCCGCGCCTGCCTCCTTCGCGGCCGCTGCGAGTGAGTAAGAGTTCACGTCGAAGACCTGGCCCAGGCCGGGCTCACGGTCGACGTCGACAAGCTCCTTGCCGTAAGAGACGATGGTCACGCGCGGGCGTGGGTACGCCAGCACCTTCGAGCGCCCCACCGCCGCGAGCAGGCCAATCTGCGCCGGCCCCAAGACAGTTCCAGAGGACACTGCCACATCGCCGGGTTGGATGTCATCGCCCACGCGGCGCACGAAGTCTCCCGAACGCACTGGCCGGTGCGAGGTCACGCGCTTGCGTCCGCGGTCGGTCCACTCGAGGGGAAGGACGGCGTCGGCAAGCGTGGGCAAAGGCGCACCCGTATACACCCGCACCGCCTGCTTAGGCTGCAAACGCAAAGGCTGGCGCGAGCCTGCCGGAACCTCCCCCACCACCGGAAGCGAGCGCTCAATCTCAGTCTCCGAGGCAGGAGCATCCGCATCCTCAGCGTCGTGGCGAGTGCGCACCTTGAGGGCTTTTTCTCCCCCGACGTCCACGGCACGCACGGCGTAGCCATCAATCGCCGCCTGCGGGAAGCCCGGCAGCGGCTGATTAGCCTGCACCTCCTCCGCGCACTTGAGACCCAGCGCATTCGCGATGGCGATGCGTACCGGCTCCGGAGTCATCGCTGCATCAAGAATGAACGCCATCTGGTCATCGACCGAACGCATGTACCGCCTACCTTTGCTCTGGGGTATGTGGGGCCTAAAGGGATGGAAGTTACTGGAGTAGAGCTTAGCGCGCTTGGTGCGTCAAGACTTAGCCCTTCAGCCCGTTTTCTTCTTCGTAATCCTCCACAATCTTCTTAATCGCCTTGTAGAGCGCAGGACCGTATTTCTCATCGCGTAGACCAAAGTCCACGTTGGCTGGGATATAACCGCCCGGGTTGCCAAGGTCGTGGCGCTTGCCTTGGTGAACTACGACGTGAACCGGGTGTCCCTCCTTGATGAGGAGCTCGATGGCATCGGTCAACTGCAGCTCTCCACCCTTGCCCGGCTTGATACGGCGAAGCGCATCAAAGATCTTCCTGTCGAGCAGGTAGCGCCCGGTGGCCACGAGGTTGGACGGCGCATCAGCCGGATCCGGCTTCTCCACCATGCCCACAACCTTCTTCACTCCCGGCGCGTCGGTGTCTTCGACGTCGAACACACCGTAGTTAAAGGTCTCCTCGCGCGCGACCTCAAAGGCGCACAGCACGCTGCCGCCTAGAGCTGCGCGAACACGGGCCATCTCCCCCATGACGGTGGCGGGCAGAACAATGTCATCCGGCAGCATAACGGCGAAGAATTCCTCGTCATCCTCGAGCACGGATTCCGCCAAGCCCACCGCGTGACCGAGCCCAAGCGGCTTTTCCTGCTCCACCGAAATCGGGTGAATCAGCTGGGCGGCGCGCTTGACCTTAGCAACCTGCTCGTCTTTGCCGCGGGCGTCGAGTGTCTCAACCAGATCCGGAAACTCCTCGAAGTGCCGCATCACCTCTTGCTTGTTTGGTGCGGTGATCACCGCGAGGCGCTGCGCACCAACCGAAGCGGCTTCTTCCGCAATAAGCTCGATGCCCGGCGTATCAACGACGGGGAGCAGCTCCTTGGGCACGGTCTTGGTGGCAGGCAGGAAGCGAGTGCCCATGCCAGCAGCGGGAACAACGACCGTAGCGATCCCGGTGTGGGAATCCTCGTGTGCAATAGCCATAAGTTCCACTTTACAATGCACCCACCGCTCTCCTGCGCTGCGCTACGCCGTCACATTATGATTAACAACCATGACGACCTCCCCCAAGGACGCCTTAAGAGCCTCACTCCTTAGCGCCCGCCGCGAACGCACCTCTGAACAGCGAACTGACGACAACGCCGCGTGGTGTGCTGGTGTGAGAGAGCTCCTGACTCCCGCGATGCGCATTGCCGCCTACCACCCACTGGGCACAGAGCCGGGCGGCCCCAGCTTCGTAGATACCGTGGCACAGCTCTGCAAAGAGGTTTACCTGCCTATTTCCGGTGCAGACGGGGAGCTTTTGTGGACGCTATATACCGGCCCACAGGCCATGCGCCCGGGGGCGCTGGGGATTGCGGAGCCCGTCGGCCAGCGCCACAGCAGCGAAATCCTGGCCCAGCTCGATCTCATCCTCGCGCCCGCGATGGCAGTCAGCGAATCAGGCATGCGCTTGGGCAAGGGGGCAGGGTATTACGACCGCGCGCTCACGCCTCTCCCCACTGGGCGCCCGCCTGTCGTCACCTTGGTGCATTCCAGCGAGATCCGCGATGTCCCCTTCGATGAGCACGACCGTCCAGTCGATGGCGTCCTGACCGAGCGCGGGATGCGCTGGCTTTAATCGCTTTCGGGCCCCGCCCGGGAACCACGCGGCGCCACGCGCAGTCTAAGAAGGTATGGATTTTCTACATGTTCTGCGCACCCCGGGACATCGCCGCAGCGTGTTCCTGCGCCGCGTTATCGCAGCTGTCCTGCTCGTGACCGCCGCGGCCAGTGCGCTCGCTTCCACGCGTGAGCAGCCCCGCGTCGTGGTCATGGCCCGGGACGTGGCGGCCGGGGAGACGCTAGCGCTTGGCGATGTCTCCGTGGTCCGCGTCCCCTCCTCCGCTCTTCCCGCCACGGCGTTGGGAAATAACCCAGAGGATGCCGTGGGACGCGTGCTGGTAGCGGCCGCGAGCGCTGGCGAAATCTTGACCACAACTCGCCTACTCAGCTCAGATCTCGTCGCAGATTTCGGTATGGACAACGGCCACCTCATCCCGCTTACGCTGGCTGAGCCGGAGATTTCTCGTAATCTCCACCATGGAGATACGGTCAATATCGTCGGCACGGTAGAGGATAGGCCCGACGGTACCGCCCCCGCACGCGGAACGACTATTGCCCGTGGCGCTCGCGTCGTGTCGGTGGGAACAGGCGAAGATGATGCACGCACACAATCGTTGCTCGTTGCTCTCCCCGCCGAGGCGGCCGAGGACGTCGCTGCCGCTTCCCTTGCGCAACCGCTCACGGTCATCATCGTGGGCGACCGTGCCCACAATTAAGATGACACTGTGAAGATCGCCGCGTTTGCGCATCAATGGTGCCGCGGGATGTTGCCACCACCAACAATCTCTGCCTAGTATGGGCGCATCCACTCAGGCGCTAATGTTTGTGTGTCTTTCCTGTCTCACAACGTCGTGGCAACGCATGCTGTGAGCGCTCAACAGTGGTCTTTTCTATTCCAGCAATTTCCCCCGATGCTTCTTCCTAAGTAGGCACTCCTACCGCTTCAAGAATCTCGCTCCTTTCGGCCCCTTCCGGCTCATCACGTGCTAGGTACCGCCTCATTGAACAGCGTTGGTTCTCTCACCGCGCGCTGCGCCGCAGCCGCGCACTACCGAAGAAGCATTTACTCCGCAGAAAAGGACATATTCCCATGCTTAAGGGCTTTAAAGATTTCATCTTGCGCGGCAACGTCATCGAGCTGGCCGTGGCCGTCATCATCGGTGCTGCATTCACCGCAATCGTTACCTCCATCACGGACCACCTCATCCAGCCGCTGATCAACTCCTTCGGTTCCCCGGACTTCGGTGGCCTGGGCTTCGCGATTACCGACAATCCCGAGACCTTCCTTGACTTTGGTGCGGTCATCACGGCACTCATCAACTTCCTGATCGTCGCTGCCGTCATCTACTTCGTCATTGTCGCTCCGCTCAATGCCGTCACCGAGCACGCTAAGCGCCGCCAGGGTGTTGACCCGGAGGAGCCGGCTCCGACCGCCGAGCAGCTGCTCGCTGAGATCCGCGACCTGCTCGCTGCTGAGAACGGTGGCACCACCACTGAGAAGCCAGGTTCCAGCTTCTAATTCACAAGCAAAACCTGCAATCCCGCAGAGCCGGCACAATGCTGAAGCTCTGCGGGATTTCCTTATGCGCTCTAGGCCCTCGACGCGCTACTGCGTAGTACCAAAGTGCGGCGGCATATTCTCGCGGTAGAAAGCCTCACCGGTGACTTCGTCTTCGCTGTTGCCATCAAGGCTTACGATGCGCAGCTCATCGGCGCCAGCCCCAGCAGAGGTACCAGCCGCCTGCGATACTGGCCCGCCGGGCACGTCGAAGCTGCGGTCATAATTCTGGGCGGTCGACGGGCGCTGAGCACGACGACGGCGGGCACGTGGTGCGGAATCAGCCATTAGACGCTGGATTTCTGCAGCTGATCAACTAGATGATGCACCAAAGGCGTCAAGGTTGCCATGCCATCGCGCACCGCCGCGCGGGACGAAGCCACGTTGACGATGACCGTCGATCCGGACACTCCTGAAATACCGCGGGAGGTGCAGGCATCCACCGCGCCGCATGCCTGGCCGGAAGAGCGCAGCGCCTGCGCCACGCCCGGAACCATTTGATCCAGCACCGCGCGGGTTGCCTCAGGAGTTTTATCGCGGGGGCCAACGCCCGTGCCACCGATAGTCAATACGAGGTCAACTCCCCCGACCACACCGGTTTCAATCGCCTGCCGGATTTTGGATTTCTTGGAACGAACAATCACTGCGCCGTCGAAGGTGAAATCGGCTTCGGCCAGCAATTCACCCGCCAAACGCGATGTGTCCTCCGTTGCCTCATCTGGATGGTCGGTAACGATCACGACGAGCGCGCGACGCGGCGCCTGAACGCTTTGTTCTTGTTCGCTCGCAATGAGGAAGGCGTCATCGGGCTCGGTAACATCATCAAGTTCGTGTGAGGCATCGCGCCCCAACAGCTCAGCTGCGTCGGTGTTGTCTGCCACGGAGGTTCTCCTTAAAGGTGGGACGGAATCTTCCGGAAGTAGTTGCTTAAAAAGGTGTCAGGGTGCGGTATTCACGCGGTGCTTGCGCACCGCCCGAGTATTTGTAAACTTACTCGCTCGCCAGCGTTACCTCTACCTTTCTCACGTCTTCGTTGTCGCGGCCCTTAACTTCCAGTGTCACGGTTGCCCCAAATTCCTGCGAGCGGGTTGCCGCAATCAGGGCATCGGAGCTTTCAATGAGCCGGTCGTTGACGCGAGTGACCACATCACCGGACTTCAGTCCTGCTTTATCAGCCGGGCTGCCAGATTCCACATCAACGATTTCCGCGCCAAGGGTATCGCTCTGCGCACGGACCTTAACGCCCAACGTGGGATGCTTGACCTTGCCGTTATTGATGAGCTCATCGGCCATCCGCTTAGCAAAATTTGAGGGGATGGCGAAGCCCAGGCCGATGGAGCCGCCTTCGGCATTCGAACCGCCAGATAGCGAGGCAATCATCGAGTTCATGCCAATGATGTTGCCCTCCATATCCACCAGGGGACCGCCGGAGTTACCGGGGTTGACGGCTGCGTCGGTCTGGATGGCGTCGATAAGCGAGGACTCCCCACCTTCCTGTGACGCACGCACCGGGCGGTTCTTGGCCGACACAATTCCGGACGTCACCGTGGCGTTGAGCCCCAGCGGGGAGCCAACGGCAACTACCTCCTGCCCCACTGCGGCCGCGTCCGAATCACCAAACTGGAGGAAAGGAAGATCGCTGACGTCGTCGATTTTGATGACCCCGACGTCTGTCGTCGCATCGGACGCGACAAACGTAGCGCTATGGCGCGAACCATCATTCATCGTCACTTCGAGCCTCCCTCCCTGATCCGCGCCAGCAACGACGTGGTGGTTGGTCAGCACATAACCATCTGGGGAGATAATTGAACCGGAGCCCTCGGCGCCGCCAGAGCGGGTCATGGAGTAAATCGACACCACCGACGGCAGGACCTTCGATGCCACGTCCTCCACAGAGCCGGCGGCCGGCTCGTTACCGGTGCTATTGGCCACCGGCTGGCGCTCGAGAACCTCGTTGACCGTCGAGGTGGAGGATTTATCGTCACCGGCTTTGCCAACCACGGCACCGGTGACGCCGCCAACTGCAATGGCTACAACAAGCATCATCGCCAACGCGGTGCCCATTCCTACCTTGCGTTTGTTCTTCGGTTCGCTTCCCGGCTCCACGACGTGCGCGCCTGCGCCTTGCTGACCAGCGAAGCGCTGTCCTGCATATGGTTGCGCTGTGCTTTGTCGCACCTGGCTTTGCTGACCGAAGCCATAGCTTGAGCCGCCATACGGTGCTTGTCCTGCGCTTGGAGCCTGAGGAGGCTGAGTGCCAAACGACGATGGGCTTCCCGGCCCGCCCTGTGCACCGTAGGGCGCTTGCTGCCTTCCCTGTGTCCACGAGTCCGATCGCGGCTGATTCCAGCCGTTTGATGAGCTTCCCGCAGAAGGCGCCCCGCCCTGCTGCTGTGCTTGTCCCCGTCCATCAGAGTTCTGCGGGGTATCCATGGGATTATCCATGTTCGAATTCCTCATATTCATGTCAGGTAGTGTGCACCATCGCGCTGGGGTGTATCTGTCTCTGCTCTGCCAGTGTGCTAGGAAAAGCTGTACATTTCCTGTGCGCCCTGAACTGGGGCGATACTTGGAAGACTAACTTTGGTTAAACCACCGCTCCGCAAAGATATGACCCCGGTCGTGCGGGTTCTCCGAGCGCTCCTCGGCTGGCCCCTGAGATGCCTCCCCTGCTTCTTGCGCATCGAAGGATTCTGGCTGAAACTCGTTCGGGATTTCTTCCAGTCCATCCACCATGGCATCCCCCTCGGTGGGATGCCCCGGCAGGATAACCTCCATGCGTGTTCCACCGTCCGCGGAGTCCTTAATGGTGATCTCTCCATTGTGCCGCTCAACGACGGATTTCACGATGGCCAAGCCCAATCCGGAACCAGGCATTGCACGTGCTTCGGCCGAACGGTAGAAACGCTCGAACACCTTGTCGCGCTCCTCGGGCGCGATACCGGGACCCGAGTCATCCACACGCAGGCGCACCTTGTCCTCTGCCACTTGCCGCATGGACACGCGCACGGTACCCGTCGGCGGTGACCACTTCGCGGCGTTATCCATGAGATTGAGCGTGGCACGCCCCAAGGCAAATGGGTCACCATCCAACATCCACGGAATAAACCTCACGCGGAAGTCCACGTCAGGGCGCCGGCGCTTGGCACGGTTAAGGGAATTCTCCAGAACCTCGTGCAGCTCGACAGGTTCCGGTTCCTTCTCAGTGGCATCTTCGCGCGCCAAGTCCACGAGGTCACCGATCAGGGTCGACAACTCCGACATCTGCGCCATCACGTCGTCTTCCAAATCACGGCGATCTTCCTCGCTGATGCCGAATCCGCCGCCCGATTTATTCAACATCATGAGCAGCTCGATATTGGTACGCATGGAGGTTAGCGGCGTCTTCAGCTCGTGGCCGGCATCTGCCACGAACTGCGATTGCTGCACGCGCGCATGCTGCAGGGCAGACAACATTCGGTTGAAGGACACCGTCAGCTGCGACATCTCGTCATTGCTCTCCACCGCAATCCGCCGCAAGTCATTAGTCTGCGTCACATAATCTACCGCGCGCTTGAGGCGTGCGATGGGTTCCATGCCGGTCTTGGACACCACCATTCCCGCAAACACGGAAAGCAGCACGCCGAACGCCACGATGATGAGCAGAGCCGAGCCCACCGCGGAAACGATTTCCTCGGTCGGTCCTAGGTCCTTAGCCAAGACTACCGTGGCCCCGCCGTCCTCATGCTTAGCCAGCACGCGCTCCCCACCCAAAGTGCGGATGGAGCTTTCCATAGTGTCCCCGTCGGGCTTAAACTCGCCGCCCACGGGCAGTGCGTCACCAAATGCAAACGCCACCGACGGTGGGGAGATTGAGATTCGAGTCGAGGGGTTATAGAGCTTGAATGAGGAAATTTCCTGGTCGATGTTCTCCACAAAGGCCGGATCCTGCGCCTGCTGTATGAGTACGTCGGCTTGCTGCATAATCTGCTTATCGACGCTCGCCGTCATCGAAGCCACGACGAGCCAATAGGTCACAAACGTCATTACGGCCACGGAGAAGGCGACAACAACGCCGGTAACCAAAGAAAGGCGCCACCGAAGCGGCGCCCGTGAAGCCCAGCCGCGTCGGCCTGAGCGGCCTAACCACGCAGTGGTATCCAGGTCTTCAGAAGGCACCGCATCAGGCGCGGGCCTCCGCAAAATCACGCGATAGCCTCCCTCATGACATAGCCAACACCGCGCACGGTGTGGATAAGACGCGGCTCACCGTTCTCCTCGGTCTTCTTGCGGAGATAGCCAATGTAGACTTCCAGTGCATTTCCGGAGGTGGGAAAATCATAGCCCCACACTTCCTCCAAGATGGTGTTGCGGGAGAGCACCTTGCGGGGGTTCTCCATCAACAAGCGCAAGAGGGCAAACTCGGTGCGGGTCAGGGAAATTGGCCGGTCACCACGAGTAACTTCACGCGTATCTGCATCAAGCTTGAGATCCTCGAAGCTTAGCTGCGTCTCAACCGGCTGCTTCGTCCCGATGGAGCCAGCGGCGGCACGCCGAACCAAAGAACGCACGCGAGCCAATAGCTCCTCCAGCGCGAATGGCTTGGGCAGGTAATCGTCAGCGCCCGCATCAAGACCTGCAACACGATCGGACACACCATCACGAGCCGTCAGCACGAGAATGGGGCGGTCCCAGCCTTCGCTGCGCAGGGTGCGGCAGACTTCAAGGCCGTCCATGTTCGGCATCATCACATCGAGGATCAGTAGCTCGGGGTTATCACTGTGAACCATCTCGACAGCCTGAACGCCATCGGCGGCCAACACAACCTCGTAGCCATTAAACTTCAGGGAGCGCCGAAGCGATTCACGTACGGCCTGCTCGTCATCCACGACAAGAATCTTCATAATCTCAATTATGTCCTATCTAGGACGTTTTTGCGAAGTAGGCCACATTCTTTCGCCCCCTTATACCCCTTAGGTCGCTAATTTCCCCCAAAAATTCAAGACCGCCTCGGCGGCCCACGCGTTAGCAATCAGGGAGCATTGCGAGCGCGCAATACATGCGCACGACAAAAGCCCCGAAAATTCACTCAAAGCGGTGAATCTTCGGGGCTACAGTCACAGACTGAAGACCTACAAGGCCTTAGAACTGCTCGACGTCAACCAGGCCAAGCTTTGCAGCCTTGACCAGGCGGCGCGGGATGCGCACGGTCTGACCGTCGATGGTGACTTCCTGGAGGGCGACATTGTCAGCCTTCCACTGGGAACGGCGAGAGTGGGTGTTCGCGCGGGACTTCTTAAACTTAGGAGTTGCCATCTTTTCCTATCCTCCTTACGCGTTCTTCTTCTTGCGGCGAGCCATTGCACCGAAGCGCTGGTTGAACTTCTCAACGCGGCCAGCGGTATCCATAACGCGCTGGGCACCGGTCCAGAACGGGTGGGACTCAGCGGTCACATCAACGACGATGAGCGGGTACTCATTGCCGTCTTCCCACTCAACGGTGCGATCGGAGGTAGCGGTGGACTTGGTCAGGAAGGAGTGGCCGGTACCGGCATCCTTGAAGACCACCGGGTGGTAATCCGGGTGGATGTCTTTCTTCATATGTCGATTCCCTCAGGGTTGAACTACGGGTCGGTTCCTTCCGTGACGCGTGAGAGCGTGAAAGGATCGTGCCCGAGTTGGGTCTCTATACTTACAAACGTGCGGCTCGCGCCGACAACTTGAAACATCCTACAGGCCGCAGGCATCAAAATCGAAATCGCCGCAGTTCAAACTCCTCAGAGCAACGCAACGGAAAGCGCAAACAATCTCCCCGCCAGCATCTTCGACGGAAATGGCACCTGGATAATAGGTATCAAAGCTCGGTTACACGACGGCGGTGATTAGGTTCTACAGGCCGCGGCATGTAAGATTTCCCCTTGCTGTTGTCAAAGTAATCGTTTTACGCCCTCATCAACTGGTGTTCAACGGATTTATGCCTCCTGCTCAACCTCACTTTTTCGAGCGCCGCGCCTCACCGCGGAATAGGCACTCCGTTAGTCGCTTTCGATGTGGGCGGCTAGGAGAAAGAAGACCCATGTCGGCTATTTGCCAGGTAACGGGCCGCAAGCCGGAATTCGGCAAGCAGGTCTCGCACTCGCACCGCCGCACTTCGCGCCGTTGGAACCCCAACGTGCAGCGTCGTCGGTACTACCTGCCCTCTGAGGGCCGTACCATCACCCTGAATGTTTCCACCAAGGGCATGAAGATCATCGACCGCGACGGCATCGAGTCCGTCGTGGCTAAGATTCGCGCACGTGGGGAGAAGATCTAAAGATGGCACGTAATGACATCCGTCCAATCATCAAACTGAAGTCCACTGCGGGCACCGGTTACACCTACGTGACCCGTAAGAACAAGCGCAACAACCCGGATCGCATCACCTTGAAGAAGTTCGATCCGATCGTCCGCAAGCACGTCGAATTCCGCGAGGAGCGATAATTTATGGCTAAGAAGTCAAAGATCGCCAAGAACGAGCAGCGCAAGGAAATCGTCGCCCGCTACGCGGAGCGTCGCGCTGAACTCAAGGCAATCATCAAGAACCCGAACACCCCGGACGAAGAGCGCCTCGAGGCGCAGTTCGAGCTGAACCGTCAGCCGCGCGACGCCGCTCGCGTCCGCGTCCGTAACCGCGACTCCGCCGATGGACGTCCGCGCGGTTACCTCCGCAAGTTCGGTCTGTCCCGTGTCCGTATGCGCGGCATGGCTCACCGTGGTGAGCTGCCGGGCGTTCGCAAGTCCAGCTGGTAAAGGGGTACCCATACAATGGCTGTCAAGCGTAATAATCACAAGAAGTTCCGTATGGAGCAGACCCGTCGCCCGAAGAAGAACCCGCTCAAGGCCGAGGGCATTGAGAAGGTTGACTACAAGGAGATCAAGACCCTGCGTCTGTTCATCTCCGATCGTGGCAAGATCCGCTCCCGTCGCGTCACCGGTCTGACCCCGCAGCAGCAGCGCCAGGTTGCTACTGCCGTCAAGAACGCTCGCGAAATGGCTCTCCTGCCGTTCACGTCCCGCTAAACACTAGCTGGTTTCAACAGCGCACTTTTGCCGCTGTACTCGTGACTCACTAGGACAGGACAAAAGAGCTTTTAAGCCGCCGCCTACCTCCCCGTTTAAGGGGCATGGTAGGCGGCGGCTTTCGTTTTCCGCTGTCCTCTTGGGGATCGTGCACCGCACCTGTCTTAGCCAGAGCTGGCACCCCCGAGTGCTACATTGAAGGGTTAGAACGCCCCTGATGGAAAGGGAACTTAAGCCTTTATGCCACTGCACGAATCACTCACAGACCTCAGCGAACTCGCTACCCACTGCCAGTCCCCCGCCCATGCACGCGGCTTGCTAGAAGAAGCGCAGGATTTGGTGCGCAACGCAACTGCCCACCGGGGAGACGGTGTGGAACTCGCTGCGTGGTTTTCTCGCGTGGTCACGGACATCGTCCGTTCTCCAGGCCTCGCCAGCCCGGTTCGCCTCACCGGCGCCGCTGCCCGCGGCGACCTCCTCCCCTCACTACCCATCACGTGGTTAGGCACTGACGAACAGCTAGCGAAGGTCATCACCGAGGCCGGTTTGACCTGCGGCGCGGTACAGGATTGCGCATCAACCCGTGCCGATGCTGGCCGCCCACTGGGGTCTGGCGGCGAGGAGGAGCTCTACGCCGAGGCTGTGTCACAGCGCCCAGCACCGCTCAAGCTCGTGGATGGGCTTCCCGATCGTTTAGCCGATGTGTCAATTCGTTTTTCTTTGCTGGCGCCCATTTCTGCCATCGCGCGTTGGGCAGCACCAGCGCCCCGCCCCACCCAAGACCGTCTTGCCATCGGCGTGGAGCGTGAGCTGCTCACCACCGCGGAGGCGGAGGGCCTGAGTCTCGCTTGGGGCACGGGCATCGCGCTGGAGTTGGGGCAGTGGTACGAAGGCGTCGTCCAGCACAGTGTCGTGCTCGGGGATCTGCCTCCACTGGACCGCACCGCCTATGGATCGGCGTGCCGCACAGTCTCCGCTGCCTTTGAATCCATCATGATTCGGCACGGTAATGTGGTTGGCAGTAGTGAAAGCTGAGCTTTAGCAATCGCCGTTTGCGGCGGAGTGTACGATTACTGATTTGCCGTCAGTTATTACTTGAACATTATCGAAGGGAGTCCGCCTCATGGCAGGTAGCGTTGGCAGGCCACGGAAGAATAGCCCACGCCGCCGGGGTAACACCGCGCGCGAAGAAATCCTGGATGCCTCATCCGAGCTTTTTACCACCCAGGGTTTTGCTACAACTTCCACGCACCAAATTGCTGATGCCGTCGGCATCCGTCAGGCTTCGCTGTACTATCACTTTCCTTCGAAGACGGATATCTTCCTCACTCTGCTGAATTCCACCATCGAACCCTCGCTGGAGCTGGCGGATGAGCTTGCGGCCTCCGATGCCGCGCCGGCGCAGCGCCTGTGGTCACTGGTAGCAGCCGAATCTCGCCTGCTTTTGACCTCGGCGTGGAACGTCGGCCGCCTTTATCAGCTGCCGGTGGCTAATTCCCCCGAGTTCGGTGAATATCACGAGCAGCGCGACCGCCTCAAGGATCACTTCCGTACTGCCGCCGCAGGAATTGTGGGCGAGGACGATCCGCGCATCGAGCTCCCCTTCCACATCGCGCTCTCCGTCATTGAAATGCGCCCCAATGATGGCAACGCACCGTTTGATGCCTCGCAGCGCGTGCCGGAGCAGTCCGCCATGCTTGCCGACGCCGCCCTAGCAGTCCTCGGCGCCACCCCTCCCGACGACGCCGAGGCGACCACCCTGGAGCTGCTCAAGAACCGCAACGACTCTATTTCTTCCGCCGCCGCGGCCGCCGCGGACCGCAAGAGGTCGGCCCGCTAGCGGCCGTGTCGAATGGCGTAGTGCGCCAAGAAGGTCTTATAAGGCTTGTAGGCCTTTTCGCCGTCAGCGCGGAGGTTATCGACGAGGCGATCCATCTTGTGGTTCGTCTTCTTTTCGGTCCACCCCAGCGCCTCAGCAATGTCGCGCACCGAGGGGATATCGGCGTCGGTGGAGCCCGGCTTCTTGAGGTAGCTGGCTAGCTGGCGCAGCAGCTCTTCTTGCTCATCATTGGGCACGTGACGGGTGCGTGTGCGCTCTTCATCAACGTCCTGCTCGCGCTTGGTACGGCGCGAATAGTTGCTGTTTTCTACGTCGATATACAGCTCGTAGGGGCATTCTGGCGTCTCAAAGGTAACCCTCGATGGCCCTGGGGGTACCGCCGCGACCGAGCGGGGGCCGAGGTCAATGCGCGAAAATCCTTTGACCCCACGTAGCTCTATGCGCAGCGGGATGTGACTGCCCACGTTGCAGATCATCCACCCCTGGCCGCCATACCACAGCTGGAAGAGCTGGCGGTGCAGGCTGAGGTCCTCCTCACCCACCCGGAAGTCACCGGCGCGGCCGACGATGAGTTCCTCCCCCGGGGAAATAACCTTCACGCCGCCGATCAGGTCATCGATGCGCAGCCTGGGCCCCCGCGGTGCGTTCTGCGGCGTGCGTGGTTGTTGCTGGCTCATGGAGACCTCCGTAGGGCTGGACAACTCGCGCTCTTCGCCGGGTATGTCGGCGAGGCGCCTTCAAACAGTGCCCTTCAGTGTAGCGGCATTCACTTTGTTTCGGCGTGCTAAGCCACACCCCACCTCAGCTGCCGCTAGGCCACGATAGCCCACGTCACTAAGAAAATAAGGATGATGACCACGACGGTGACCGTGATGATGAGGGCATTCGAATTATCCTTCGCGGCCGGCTTGCGGGTTGCCCGTTGAAGAGTAGACCGTCGTTGCACCGTAGACCCTGGCATCGCCGGGGTAACTGGTGTGGAGGGTGACACGGTTCCCGAAGACGCGATCGGATTAGAGGGAGCGACGAAGCCAGTTGGCCTTGCCCGATCCATGGACCCAAAGGAGGCGGAGGGCTCCGGCCAACGCTGGGGTGATTGCCCCTGTTGGCCAAACTGTCCCGTCCGCGCAGTGCTTCGTTCATTCCGCGGCTGCTCTGGTTGCGACGAAGGCTGCGGGGCTGGGGCGCCGCGCAGGGCTGGGGCGCTACGCGGGGCAGAGGAAGTAGGGCCGGAAGCGGGCTGGGAGGGGCGGGAACGGGAGACGTCGTCAAGCGCGGCGATGAAGTCCTGGGCCCGCGCATAGCGCTGCATGGGCACGCTGTTGAGCGCCTTGTTCAGCACGGTCTGTGCCTCCGAGGCAACGCGGGCAGTGTCTTCTGCAAGGAATGCGGCGAAGGCATCGCTGGACAAATCCGGGATACGGCGCTGTCCTTCCCACTCACTGCGCGGCATCGTGTCCTTGAGGTGGTGAAGCGTAAGCATCTCGAAGGCGATAAGCGCCAGCGAGTAATCGTCCGCGCGCGCCGACATGTCATCATCACCATAAGCATGGCCGTTATTCTCTGGGGCCAAATACTTTTCGGTACCCACGATGTGACCGACCTTGGTCAGGCGCGACTGGCCTTCCTCGATACTGATTCCGAAGTCACTCAGCACAGCCGGCGGCAGGCTGCCCGGGTTTTTGCGCAGCAAGATATTGGCGGGCTTGATGTCCCGATGCACCCACCCGGGGTGCAGCT
The DNA here is from genome assembly GCF_030232515.1 of Corynebacterium sp. MSK004. NCBI lineage: Bacteria > Bacillati > Actinomycetota > Actinomycetes > Mycobacteriales > Corynebacteriaceae > Corynebacterium > Corynebacterium sp. MSK004. The sequence goes on from NZ_JASPKB010000004.1 coordinate 88,812, forward strand.
CGTGGTGCATATAGTCCAGCGCCGCGGCAATCGGTTTGAGGTAGTACGCCACCTCGGTGACCGTAAATCCCCTCCCCTTGTTGGCCCGTTCCCGGATCGCCTGCGCTAAGGTTCCACCGTCAATGAACGCCATGACCATCACGTCATCCCCGCGCGGCGTCGATTCCTTGGAATAGAACTGAACCACCCCCGGGTGGCTACCGATCCTGGTGAGAGCCTTCATTTCGTTGTGGAAACGGGCTCGAGAGGCCTCATCCCGGACATCATCCAGCAGCACTTTAACCGCGAGCTCACGAGACAGGTCCGGATCGGTTACATGAAAAACCTGCCCCATGCCGCCCTCGCCCAGCAGGTACACGGTGGTATACCGCTTTTGCTGGGTAAGCCATTGCACGAAGTAGGAATTAGTCACCGCCCCATTGCACCATATGCATAGCAAGGCTTGAGGTTGCCATGTCCCATCGCCCCCAAATGGAGGGTGCTACCCCGCAGTTCCGTCTGGTTGTGCGGAGCCAGATATGCTACCTGTAGTTCTCTACTGTTTTCCAAGGACCCTATGAGCACCCCAGGATTTGGCACTAACCATTACGCGCATAAGCCCCCTACGCCGGCGTCGGGCCAGACTCAACAGCCCCAGTCAGAGCAGCGCAACCTCGTTCCGATCATCTGCGCCATCGCGATCCTTATCGCACTGCTGATTGCCGGAATCGTGATTTGGAATGATGTCCGTTCCACCAGCCAGGCAAGCCCCGAAGCCGGCAGCGCAACGGAGCAGGAACCCACCCGCGTAGGCGGGGCTGCGCCGGAGGAAACGGCCGCAGAAGAAGGAACAGCTGACGACGAGGAAGCTGCTGACGACGAGAAAGCTGCTGACGACGAGAAAGCTGCTAATGAGCAGGCACCGGAGACTTCTCTCAATCCTGATGCTGCCGATGTCCCTGAAGGACTCACCGCGGCCGGATGGTCCGACTACCCAGAGGCACGCTGCCAACAAGGCGAGAACATGGTTTTCGCTGCCCATGGCTCGGATCCCGATTCGCACATTGTGGTCTGCGAAAAGCAGGACTCCCTTTTCTACCGCGGAGTCTGGTCCAGCGGTGCTGCCTTTGGCCCGGCGCGCGGTGAGGGAAGCTCCTTTAGCGCCATAATCCTCGATCCCACCAGCGGGGATGACACCGGCTCCGTGCTCAACATCCGGGGTACGGACTATGACATCGACGGGGAGGCCGGAAAATTCGAGGACTACTGGCCTCACTAAGAATCGCACTAGGGCTTTTAGACAGCTCCCTGCTGGCATCCCGCGTCCGGCCACTCCACCTGAGCGGTTTCTAATTGCCGGGCTAGTCGCGTCAGCATCTGCTGGGCTTCGCCGTAATCACCGGATGGTGCTGCGGCATAAATTGCTACCGCCACCGTGTGCCCACCTAGCGTGATAAGCCCCATCTGACGGGCCTCATAGGAACCGTCCTCGGCAGGCCCCCAGCCGCCCTTCACCACCGCCCCGTCGAGGGTGCGAAGGCCATACTGCTGTGCCGGATCAACGTCACCCATGGCCGCGAGGATGGGATCAGCGCCTTCCTGGCATCCCAGCGCAGCGACGAATTTCGCTTGCTCGGACACCGGCCACTGAGTTTGGCCGAAGGCGCTAAACCCTGGGCGCGGTGGCGTGGCGGGAACAGTGGCGGTTCCGATGATCTCCTGGGTAGCCTGTGCCGCCTGCGCTCCCCCGCCGAGGGCTTCCCAGAGAGAATCTGCCGCAGCGTTATCGGAAAAAGTAATTGCCCGAGACACAGCGTCCGGATCCGCTACCCCGGCGCGTTCGGCGGCGATGGCCAGGGGGACTTTCGCCGTGGACCATGCGGGCCGCGGGTCGGTGATCCCGGCAGCCGCGACGGTCTGTGACCCTGCCACCGCGATTCCGGTTCCCGGGTTGTCGGCGGCGATGGCGTCGACGGCTTCCTGAAGGTCGGTGGCCTTAATCACGGATGGTTCCTTGTCGGGGATGGAATCAGGGGCAGGACGTGCGGACGAGCCGGATCCAGAATCAGGAAGGGAAGGCTGCGGGCTGCTTGCCGGAGCACTTGGTTCCGGCTGAGAGACGTCCCCGATGGTGCAGGCGCTGAGCGACGCCACCGCGATCCCCACCAGCGCTGCCAGTGCCGCCGGCCGGCGCCGCGGGCGTTCATGCGTGCGGTCTGGGCGTGTTCTGAGTTTCATCGATGCTCGCCTACGTATTAGAGGATGTATACAACCGCGTTATTGCCGCCAGTGCAGGTCACATACTCGCCGTTATCGGAACAATCCATGGTGTAGAACAGCTTGGTCTTCGGGCTAAAGGCCCTAATCGTGGCGTCAAACTCGTGGGTATCGACGTAGTGTTTGACGTATTCATCGCGCACGGAGTTGGCGAACGGCTCCGTCGTCACCTCAGTGCCGCGATAGACACTGTTGAAGTTGCCGCCGGGCTCGTTGTTACGCGCGGCGTCGTTCGCCGGGATAGCGCCCGCGGGCAGGTCAGGGTGCTCGGGGCGCTTCTGCGCCTTGGAGGTCGTCGTAGCCTCCTCTGAGGTCTTTTCAGGCTCCTCCGCAGCTGAAGTGCTGTCTTGTGGCCCCTCATTCTGCTCGGTGAGTTGGGCAGAGGTCTGGGGCGATTCAGCCTGGGATCCTGAGTCAGCGTGTTTAAAGAAAATGAGGTAGGCCAACGCGGCAATAACGAGGATTACTGCCAGGATCAATACACCGATGAGCACAAGCTTTCCGGAATTAGAGGAACCATGGTTTCCGGCATCGTCCTGTGCATAGGAATTCGCATAGGCAGCCGGCTGCTGATCGTACTGGCCAAATCCGTCCTGCGGCGCCGCCTGGGGCGGGAATTGTTGCGTGGGGAATTGCTGCTGCTGAGGATACTGGCCCTGGGATCCGGAGGGAGCAAAAGGATTTGAGTAGTTGTGCTCACCCGATTGCGAGTAGCCCGGACTATTTCCCATGTTTTGGGGGTATTGCTGGGGCTGTACTGGGCGCTGTTGTGTTGGCGGGGCTTCAAAATCTGCGGTTTCCGGGTGGGTTTCTTGATGAGAAGGCTGTGGCTGGCTGCCGTTTCCCTGCTGGGGATGCGCGCCGAATCCATGATTGCGATCTGAATCAGTCACCGAAGCCTCCGTAGATCGTGACGTTTGCAAATGCCAATAGGCGTTTTCTATCTGTCCTATTTTTGCACAGTCACAATTCTCTGCGCAGCGTTTACGTTTTTACTCGCGCTTTGCACAGTGTGTACTCTGCTGTGCTGCCAGCACTTCCTGCCCCACTGGGGAGTATTCCCACGAGCTTCCATTGAAGTCCCCACGGACGGTGCTCGAGGGTTTAGATTGTTAGAGGTATCTCGATGCTCTAACTTCCTGTGCACGGAAAGGTTGCTGATCTCCCGCCATGTCATTTCCTACTGGTCCTTCGGGCACCCCTCCACGCAACTCCGGTTCCTCCGGCTTCGGTTCACCTGCTCCCGGGTTTGGCCGCCCGGGCCATCCCGGCGGCACGAATGGTCCGAGCGGCGGATTCGGAAGCACTCCCCCGTTCGGTGGGCACCCCGCTAGCTCCGCCCCGCAGCCGTTCAGCGGTGGCGCGCCAACACCCCCAAATCCACCCCAGCCCAACTCTTATGCCGCTCCTACCCCGCCGAAAGGCACAGGGCGCTTCAGCGGCGCCATCGCGGCGCTGATTGCTTTGCTCCTCATCCTGGCTGTCGTCCTTGGCGTCGGCGCGTGGTTTATCGGCTCTTCCGGTTTTGGGGTGCGTAGCGGGGTGAGGTAGAAATCGACGGGTTCAGCGGGTCACCACAACATGTAGGGGTCCCTGGTGTGAAGATGAAAGTTCCTACACAACCATCTAAACCCACCAGGGACCCGTACTGTGAAGCCTACTGGAAACCTCGTCGCCGACACTATCTGCCGTACCGCGGAAATCGGGCTTGCCATCACCGGTGCCGCTGATGCCGGAGCGCTGACCATCATTGAGGCCAGGCCAGTAGCCGTTGTCGGCGTGTGCCCGGACTGCGGACAGCCAGGAAAGTTACGCGACCACATCACCCGTCGACTCGTTGATCTTCCTGTCGTTGGATTCCCCACTAGGCTGCACGTAACAGTCCCTAGATTCCGGTGCACAGCCGCCTCATGTAAGAGAAAGATCTTCCAAGAATCTTTAACCTGCGCTGATGACGGCGCCAAGCTCACGCACCGGGTCACCCGCTGGATCTTGCAGCGCCTTGCTATTGACCGGATGAGTGTGTCAGCTACCGCCAAAGCACTCGGTGTGGGCTGGGACCTGGTCAACCAAGTCGCGCTGGATGCCTGCCGCCAGCTTGTCTACGGCGATCCATGTCACCTAGACGGGGTTCGCATTCTTGGAGTCGATGAACACGTATGGAAACACACCAGAAAACCAGGCCAGGCATCAAACCTGGTGACCATACTTGTTGACCTCACCCCGCTGGTGGACGGGCGTGGGCCTGCTCGTTTGTTAGACATGCGACCGGGCAGGTCCGCAGATGTGCTCAGCGGGTGGCTTAAGGAACGCGACCCCAGCTTCCGGGAGCAGATACAGGTGGTGACCATGGATGGGTTCACCGGTTATGCCACCGCAGTCGAGGAGCAACTACCACAGGCGGACAAAGTCATGGACCCTTTCCATGTGGTGCATCTAGCAGCCGACAAGCTCACCAGTTGCCGACAAAGACTCCAACGTGAGACCACCGGGCGCCGCGGACGCAAAGATGACCCGCTGTACAAGCACCGGCGCACCCTGTTGACCAGGACGAACTATCTCACCGAGCGGCAAAAGCAACGCTTAGAAATGTTGTGGGCCACCGATGACGACTACGTGTGCCTGGAAGTAACGTGGTTGGTCTACCAAGACATGATCGCAGCGTACGCGCATCCGAGGAAATCGGAAGGCAAAAAGCTCATGGAACGCATCATCCACACCCTGCGTAAAGGATTACCACAAGGCCTAGAAGAGCTCGCCCAACTGGGACGCACCCTGTGGCGTCGACGCAAAGATGTGCTCGCCTACTTTGATATCGGTGCATCCAACGGCCCCGTTGAGGCAATCAACGGCAGACTCGAACACCTACGCGGCATCGCCCTAGGATTTAAAAACCTCAACCACTACATCTTGCGATGCCTAATCCACTCCGGACAACTACAGGACAAAATCAACGCACTCTAAAACCGGAAGGGCCTTTTTAACCTCAAAAACGCCATTCAACAGATGCCTTTTGCTAGGTGCCGTTTGCTGGACGCCATCTGCTCCATCCCACGTGTGGTTTGTAGTGAACACGGCCCGGTTGGCACCGGACAAGACTTAGGCCATGATGACGGCGGTGCCGGTGGCGCGGTCGTGGAGGCCGCGACCGTCGGCGTCGACCATCGCTGCAGGAAACAGCACGGCGGTCAGCAACGTACGGACCACCGCACGCCACAGGCCGACGGAAGTGCCTGGGACATCGAGGCGCGCCACGCCCATACCGAGCAACGCCATGCCCGGGGTGCGGGCGAACAGCCACCCGCACACGATGCCCATGACTACCCACACTGCATAACCCAAGAAGGCGGGACCGCCCAGATTGTCGGTGAAGAGCACGAGAACGTTGGCAATGATCATGGCCAAAATCCAGTCAATTAACACGCCGAACGTACGCCGCATTACCGACGCCAGGGCACCTGGCCCCTCCTTGGGCAAGCCCAATGCCTGCCCAGGCCACTGCCCCGACCCGATGCCATCGTTGTTATCTGCCATGCCCACCAATCTAGCCGCCGTCCATCCCGAGCAGAAATTTTGCCTTCAGGTGCCCACGCGTCCCAGTGATGCAGCCAATACCTGTAAACTAGTCGGGAGTACTACACGTCAACCAACAGGAGACCACCGTGTCCTTTGAGACAATCCAGGACGTCATCACATTCATCAAGGAAGAGGACGTCAAGTTCGTTGACATCCGGTTTACGGACGTCCCCGGCACCGAGCACCACTTCTCTATTCCGGCCGAGGAATTTACTGAAGACGCAGCCGCCGACGGCCTTGCTTTTGATGGTTCGTCCATCCGCGGATTCACCACCATCGATGAGTCCGACATGACGCTGTTGCCGGATCCGAAGACTGCCTTCGTGGATCCCTTCCGCACCGCGAAGACCCTGAACATCAAGTTCTTCGTCCACGACCCGTTCACCCTGGAGCCCTTTAGCCGCGACCCGCGCAACATCGCCCGCAAGGCTGAGGAATACCTCTCCTCCACCGGCATCGCGGATACCTGTAACTTCGGCGCTGAAGCTGAGTTCTACATCTTCGACTCCGTTCGCTACGGCACCGATGTCCACAACGGCTTCTACGAGGTTGATACCGACGAGGGCTGGTGGAACCGCGGTTCTGAGACCAACTTCGACGGCACCCCGAACACCGGCTTTAAGACTCGCGTGAAGGGCGGCTACTTCCCGACGGCACCCGTCGACAAGCACGGCGAAGTCCGCGATGCCATGGTGGAACAACTGCAGAAGGCTGGTTTCACCATCGAGCGCTTCCACCACGAGGTGGGCAGCGGTCAGAACGAGATCAACTACCGCTTCAACTCCCTGCTGCACGCGGCTGATGATATTCAGACCTTCAAGTACATCATCAAGAACACCGCGGAGCAGTTTGGTAAGACCGTAACCTTTATGCCCAAGCCGCTGGCGGGCGATAATGGTTCCGGTATGCACGCCCACATGTCCCTGTGGCAAGACGGCAAACCGCTCTTCCACGATGAGGCTGGCTACGCCGGTCTGTCCGACATGGCTCGCTACTACATCGGCGGCATCTTGGCCCACGCACCGGCTGTGCTGGCGTTCACGAACCCCACCCTGAACTCCTACCACCGCCTGGTTCCGGGCTTCGAGGCGCCGATTAACCTGGTGTACTCGCAGCGCAACCGCTCGGCTGCCATCCGCATCCCGATCACCGGCTCCAACCCGAAGGCCAAGCGCATCGAGTTCCGCGCTCCGGATCCGTCGGGCAACCCCTACTTCGGTTTCGCCGCCATGATGATGGCAGGTCTCGACGGCATCAAGAACCGCATCGAGCCGCACGCTCCGGTGGATAAGGACCTCTACGAGCTGCCGCCGGCAGAGGCTGCCTCCATCCCGCAGGCACCGACCTCCCTGGAGGCCTCCATCGCAGCACTCGAGGAAGACAACGACTTCCTCACCGAGGGCGATGTCTTCTCCGAGGACCTCATCGAGACCTACATCAACTACAAGCGCGAGAACGAGATTGCGCCGGTCCGCCTGCGTCCGACTCCGCAGGAATTTGAGATGTACTACGACTGCTAGAGCCTAGCTCTACGCCAGCTCTGTATCCGATCCGGGCCCTGACGATTCGAAAGAACCGTCGGGGCCCGTCGTCGTATTACGCAGTGAGCATCGCTGCCGACGGTGAAGTCAACCGCCCACGCACATCCTGTGTGCCCTCCCCTACTGCCGAGCGCAACAGGGTGCAATCTCACGGCCCAATTATGCGGATCAATGGGGCCGAAATGCAGTGGGATGGCTACCATTCCAGCTGTGACTGACAGATTCCGCCAACTGCCACCGCCCGGGCCCGCATGGGGCGGCAGCCTCATGGGAACCTCCATCGTCTCTCGGCTGCTCGTTGAGGAGGGCATGCTGACAGGCTCCGCCGTTTTCGCAGCGCTATCCTGCATTATTCTCCTCGTGCTGACGGTTGGCTTTGCGCTATACCGCCAGCCCAGCTTCGCGCGAACCTCGATGGCTGAATGGTCCATGTATTTCATCGGCATCCTGGCGCTCGGCGCAGCGCTGTCCGGGTTGACGGATATCGGAACCTTCCGCCTCGTCGGCTTTTGGATCGGCGGACCCGTCACCGTCATCACGTGGGCTATTCAGCTCACCCGCTTCGACGGTGAACCGCGCTTTACCTGGGGTCTGCCGCTGGTTGGTCCCATGATTTCATCCTCCGTGGCTGGCTTCCTTGCCCTCGACTACGGACATGCCTACCACGTCATGGGCACCATTCTTTTCGTCATGTCGATCTCTACCGCGGTCCCCACCTTCATCCGCGTGTATTGGGCCGCTTGGCACGGCAAGGTAAATCTCTCCGGGGCCAACTCAGCTACCGCCTGGGTTCCGCTGGGCGTGGTGGGCCAATCCACCACCGCGATGCAGATCCTCTACCCCGGTCATGTTTCCGTCTATTACGGGCTGACCGCTATGGTGATCGCCGTCCCCCTCGCGCTCTATGCCATGATCACCTTCTACCCCAATGTGGCTCGCTGGGTGGACTACTCGCCCGCATGGTGGGCCTGCACCTTCCCGCCCGGGACGGTCAGCATGGGCGGGCACCAAGTAGCGCTGGTGAATGGCTCGGAGCTTCTCGACGTCATCGCGCTCAGCATCCCGTTGCTCCTCATCGCGCACTGGTCTGCTTGCTCCTGCCGCTTCATTAGCTGGCTCATCGAAGGACGGCGCGCACAGCGAAGCGGAGCTAGCCCAATCTCGAACTAGCTCCGCAGTGCACGCTGTCAGCGTGTTTATCAGGCTTTAGTTTTCAGCCTTGGTGAACTGGATGGCCTGGCCCTGGCTGCCCAGCGCGAAGGTGTTGCCCTCCACGGGGATAACGACTGGCTTGGCGGTGAGGATGGTGTTGAGCGCATCGGCATCGGCCATCTCTTCAGGGGAGCAAGCACGCATCGTGGAGGTCAGGTTCTCCGCCACGATGGCATCGGTCTGGTCCAGCTTGTAGCTGCCGCCACCGGAGTTGCAGCTGTCATCGTAGGTTAGAGTTCCGTCCTCATTGAAGGTCACGGAAATCGCCGGGTTCTTCTTAGCGGTGAAGGTACCGTTGAGAACCTTCTGAGCCTCATCAGCCGGCAGCTTCTCCTGCAGACCGTCGATGTCTTCATACTTCTCAATCAAGCCAGAACCTTGCGGAGCTTCCGGCTTCGTGGAGGAGGAGAAGGAGTCACCGAACAGGCGCGAGCTCAGCTCCTGAATCTGGCTGGACTTCACGGAGTCAGCGGAGGATGGTTCCTGCGCACCGGCAGTACCGGCACCCAGGACGCCGCCTGCGAGGGCGACGAACGCAGTTGCAGTGGTTACTTTCTTCAGTGTGCGTGAAATCATGACCCCGAAGCTATCGAGCACCGCCGGCAACATCAACCCATTTCATGCGTTTCTGATGATACTTTGCGGTAACTCCAACGATTCCCAGCCCACGGACAAACCTCAAAGAAAAGACTCCTGACCTAGGCTTTTAGTTGCGCTTAACGTAGCCCATCCGCGGACGGAAGCCCTGCGGATGTTTCATCTGTGCCACGGCATCCCCGATGATCATGCGATGGCGCGCGCTGACAGACGTCGGCATCTGCGCCACCGAGAACCACTGCGCGGCAAGGTTCTCTTCGTCGGAGACGACCGGCTCCGCATCATCCGGAACGGAGACACGGATGGCAGTATCCATGTAGATGCATTTATCCCCATTGGGACAGACCACTGGGCCCACCTGACCGACACCAAGGAGCGCTTCGATACGGCCGTCGAGCCCCACCTCTTCCTTGAGCTCACGCAACGCGGTCGTCGTGACTTCCTCGCCAGGCTCACAAATACCGGAGATGGGAGCCCACGTGCCATTATCGGCTCGCTGGGCCAGCAGCACTGAAGGCAGCTCCCATATCGCAGAACCGGTAGGAACCGCCCGCACGATAACCGCGGTCACGCTGGGAAGGAAGAGCTGCTCGTGACCGATTTTCTCACGCAGGGACACAATAAAATCAGGAGTCGGCATGAGTTTAATCTTAGCGCCTAGACCCGCTCCAGAATCTCCGGCAGGAGTGCCTCGATGTCGGAGGCAGCGGTAAAGGACATCTCCGCCTCAGACCCGTCGGTGCAGCCTTGACTGCTTGCCGCGGCTTCCGTCGTCCCTGACAGAACCCCGACGATCACGCCTTCAAAGGGGCTGCCCGGCGCGCCAAAGACCGGCGCCCCGGAATCACCATGCGTGGAACAGACTCGGGCACTCGCCGAGACGGTGTCCAACGTTCGGTCGCCAAACTGAAGTTTCCCGTGACTTTCTCCATGCGTCAGTGGTCCGCACGTCTCTCCCGTGATGCGCCCCAGCTTGCACACCTCATCCGGAAGCTCCTCCTGCCCCGCAGCGACCACGCTGGTAGGCATGTCCTGCGGGACATAAAACTCCGCCTGCCGCGTGATCTCCACCAAAGCGAAGTCGAGCTGGTGTGTGTCAGGTGAGCTGAGATCGGAATAGATGATGGTGCCGACGGGCTCCGCTGGGTACACGAATTCCCTATCCTCAGCGCCTGCCCACACCGTATCCCCCGGCTCACCGCAATGGGAGGCGGTGACGGCGATGGTACGGGCGTCGTCAAGCACAAAGCTCCACGCCACCGTGCAAAGGTTGAAGTCAAAGGCTTCGCCGGGAACGGGCTGCATAGCAGAAATGTCGAGCGCCGCGCCCGGCGGCACTGGGGAGACATCGGGCGTATGCGTCTGCGGCGGGGCCGGCGTCATAGTGGTGTACTCGGACGTGCTCGAGGCAGCTTCGGGAACGGAGTCAACCCCCATAGGCATTGAGCATCCACCCACTGCCAGCGCAGTCGCGCTGAGCACCACCAGAAGGTAAGGCCTAGTCCTCCTGAGCGGATGCAGCCTCACCCGGGTCCGCCTTGTGATCCTTGTTTTCCTTCTCCATCTCAGCGATCTGCTTCATGTCACGGATGAACTTCTCCGGGTCAAACTCAGTGAAATACTCCGGGCCCGAGAATTGTTCCTGTGCCATTGGCTTAAACCTCCGTGCTCTTGATGTATTGCGTGATGTAATCCTTCACCGCCGCCGCATCGTTGGGCAGATCGGTGACGTGACGCTCGGCTTCCAGGATTCCGGCGAAACGCTCCGGCACCTCCGGTTCAGTGCCGATGGCTTCCGAGATGGTCTCCGCGAATTTCACCGGAAGCGCGGTTTCTAGGCACACGATGGGAGTGTCAACGCCGAACTCATCCTTAACTGCGCGGGCAACCTTGATGCCGTCGGCAGTGTGCGGATCCACCAGCACGCTGTAGCGCTCGTGGACATCCTTAATGGTGGCAAGGCGGTCGGCGTGGGTCGAGGAGCCAGACAGGAAGCCGTACTCGGCGCGGGCAGCGTCGAGCGCCTGCTTGTCGACGTTAAACCCGCCTTCCTTCACCTTCGTTCCAAACAACTCCTTAACTTGTGCGGCATCGCGGCCCAGCAGGTCAAAGGCGAAGCGCTCGAAGTTCGAGGCACGGGAAATATCCATCGACGGCGAGGACGTCTTGTACGTCTGCTCCGAGGAGCGCGGGCGGTAGCTGCCGGTGCGGAAGAACTCATCGAGCACGTCATTCTCATTGGTCGCGACGATGAGTTTGTCGATGGGCAGGCCCATCTGGCGGGCGATGTGGCCGGCGCAGATATCACCAAAGTTGCCGGTGGGCACACTGAAGGAGACCTTCTCGGTGTTCTCCGTGGTGACCTTGAGGTAGCAGTTGACGTAGTAGACCACCTGCGCCATGAGGCGGGCCCAGTTAATGGAGTTGACCGCACCGATGCGGTTCTCGGCCTTGAAGTTGGCGTCGGCCGATACCGCCTTGACCACGTCCTGGCAGTCATCAAAGACGCCATCGAGGGCGATATTGCAGATATTCGGGTCATCCAGGCCGAACATCTGGGCTTGCTGGAAGGGCGTCATGCGCCCGGCCGGGGTCAGCATGAAGACGCGAATTCCCTTGCGACCGCGCATGGCGTACTCCGCCGAGGAACCGGTGTCACCCGAGGTAGCGCCCAAGATGTTGAGGGTCTCGCCACGGCGGGCCAGCTCGTATTCGAAGAGCTCGCCCAACATCTGCATGGCCATGTCCTTGAAGGCGGCCGTCGGCCCTTCAGAGAGGTGACCAATGTACAGGCCCTCCCCCAGTTCGCTGACGGGGACGATCTCCTCGTGGTCAAACTTGGGGTAGGTATAGGCGCGCTGGGCAATTCCTTCGAGGTCTTCTGCGGGAATATCATCCACGAAGAGCTTGAGCACCTCCGCGGCCAAGGCCGCGTAGCCGTCCTCCGCCAAGGTCTGGCGCCAGTTAGTCAGGGTGGCGTCATCGATGCGGGGGTAAGTTTCCGGCAGGTAGAGGCCGCCATCAGGGGCCAGACCTCCAAGGAGGATATCCGTGAAGGAGGCGGGCTGGCGGTCGGTATCGCGGGTCGAAATGTACTTCACCCCCTGCATCTTAGTTGGTGACGCGTAAAGTATCAGCCATGTCGGTTCCTCATCCACGCAATGTAATTACCACGAAGGCTCTCTCTGTGTGGGTGGCTGCGGTGTTGGTCTATATCGTGGCGATGACCGGCCGCACGTCATTTGGCGTGGCGGGCCTCGAAGCCATCGATCGCTTCGAGGTCGACGCCTCCCGCATTGCCGTGTTCACCGCTGTGCAATTGGGTATCTATTCGCTGGCGCAGATCCCTACCGGGATGCTCATCGATAAGTTCGGGCCGCGGCGCCTGCTCGTCATTGGTTCCGTCATCATGGGCGTGGGTCAGGTACTCCTTGGCTTCACCAGCAATTATTGGGTAGCCATCGCCGCCCGCCTGCTCATCGGCGCGGGCGATGCCACCGCCTTCCTCTCCGTGATGCGTATTCTCCCCTACTGGTTCCCGCTGCACCGCACCCCCATGTTCACTCAGGTCACCTCGTCGCTTGGGCAGCTGGGCCAGTTCTTGTCCGCCCTTCCTTTCGCCATGCTGCTGGGCTGGGGCGGGTGGACCATGGCCTTCGTTAGCTTGGGTGCGGTGGGCATCCTCATCGCCGTTGCGGCCGCGGTGGCGGTGGCTGATTCCCCAGAATCCCTCGGCATCGTGCCCAAGCCGAAGGAAAAACCTAACGCGAAGCCGGAAAGCACAGCAGCGCTGTTATCCACCGTTTTCCGTTCCCCCGTAGCCTGGCAGGCATTCTTTATTCACTGGATCGGCCTGGGGGCCACCAACGTGTTCGTCATGCTATGGGGCGTGCCGCTGATGACTGCAGGCATGGATTTTTCTAAGACTAGCGCCGGCTGGATCCTGACGTGGTTTAGCGTGTGCATGGTGCTCGTCGGCCCACTGCACGGCAAGCTTTCCTCCAGGGCCAGCGGTTTCCGCCCGTGGCTCGCCTTAGGGTTTGTGGCTACCCACTGCGCGGTGTGGGCCTTGTTCTTCCTCTTCGGTGGCAGCTATCTCTCGCTGTTCATCCTCATCAGCCTGGTAGCCCTGTGCACACCGGTGGCAAATTACGGTTTCGACATTGTCCGTGAAAACCTCGACCGCACTGTCGTCGCCACGGCGACGGGCCTGGCCAATATGGGAGGCTTCATCGCCACGGTCATCGGCGCCCAGCTCGTCGGCATGGTTCTCGATCACTTGGGTAATGGGCCTGACTACCCCTTCCATGACTTCCGGCTCGCTGCTTGGGCAGTCTTTGTCGTGTGGTGCATTGGCATCGTGGGTGTTCTCATCACGCACATCCTGCGCGGCCGCGGCGAGGACGGCGGCCCGCACGTCACCATCGTGCAGGTTGGTTAGTTCAGGGCTGGGCTAGTGAAGGGCCGCGGCGCTGAACGCCGCCTCAAGGGGTACCGAATTGGCCACTTCGAAGACCCCGAGCCCACCGCCAATCGGAACGAGGACGGCAATGCTCACCCCCAGGGCGGTTCTGAGCAGCTCGCGTAGTTTTCGTTGTTTCTCCACCTCAACGCACCAACCTTTATCGATTCGTTATCTGTGCGTGTGAGCTTAAGATCCGCGGCTGCCAGGCAGATCCCCGTTGACTGCGTATCACCTGCCAGTCCCTGTGTGTTCGCGCCGGCACCCCAGCCGGGCTAGTTCATCGGGCTATTCGGCCGGGGTCGATTCCACGAGAATCGGGCCATCCACCGGGGCGACGACCCCGGCGTCAAAGGCGGCGAGCACACCCTTCGCATCATCTTTCGTAATTGCACCCGCCTCCAAGGCCTTCTTGAGATCAGTCTCGAGGATCTGGCGGGAGCGGTACCTGTCCGATGCCACCGACAAGAGGCCGCGAGGAACCGATTCCGACGGGATCCCCAGTGCCTCTGCCAGCGAAACAATGCGGTCATTTTCAGCAGGGTCGAGCTGAACATCAACCGACTGATCCTGTGGGACGCCACCGTTGACCACCTGCTCCACGGTCAGTGCGCCCTCCGGCACCTGGTGCCGCTCTGTGGCCCACCAGCCTGCGCCGACGGCGGTGATGACAGCGATCACAACGAGGACCCACACGGCGATAAACTGCTTGGACTTCACGGCCACAACCTTAGACTTTTCTCACACCGCCGGCTTAATCCGCGCCAGGGCCAAAGGTCCCAAAAGAGGTACCGCGCGGGGGATGCGGCGAATCCAGGCGCTCGGACAGCGCATCAATGATGGACCGGATAGTTGACTCTGCCACGGAGCGATCAAGGCTGCTGCGGCGTGGGGTCTCTGGCTTCGGCTCAGGAGGGACAACGCGGGGCTTGTCGACGTCCAACCGCATCACCGTCCCCTCCACGCTCAGCGCGGCGGCGGGATCGCACCCGGCGGCTCGGGCGGCGGACAAGAATGCATCGAGATCAGCCAGCGTGGCAGCATTGAGATCGAGAGAAAGATTAAGGCTCATGGTGTTCTCCTTTTTAGGCTCCTTAAAGGGCGCGGGACACTATCTGTTCACTTCCGCCTAAGGCTAACGGCTAATCACCTGATTGAACAGGGGCGTGCGTTAAGTTCAGGGATAGATCCGGGTTCACTCAGGGTGCGGGTCAGGGAGGATACACACCTGCCCACGCTGTGCTCTACTAATCGTGCTCGAATGACTCAGTCTCACCCCAAAACACCTCGTCGACTACCTTCCGGGCGTGCCGGGTGACTTTGAGGTAGTGCTCTAGGAATTGTTGGTTGCGCTCGGGCGCCCAGCCGGCCGCACCAGCCACCTGCGCCAGTTGAGGGCCCGGTGCCGGAAGCTGGTCCACACGCTTGCCACGCACCAATACCAGGGCGTTGCGGGCATCGGTGGCCAACAACCAGGCCTCTCGCAGCTCCTGCACTTGTTGGACTGGAATGACCTCGCTCTCCTCGAGGGCGTCGAGAACGCGCAGCGTGGAGGGATCATGGAGCGCCGGCACGTCGTGAGCATGCATCATCTGCAGCAGCTGGACGGTCCATTCGATATCGGTCAACCCGCCGCGCCCCAGCTTGGTATGGGTATTGCGGTCAGCGCCGCGCGGCAAACGCTCGTTATCAACGCGCGCTTTCATTCTGCGGATATCGCGGATGGTCTTCTCGCTCACGCCCTGCGGTGGATAGCGGAAGGCATCCACCAAGGTGAGGAAACGTTGCCCGACGTCTTTGTCCCCCGCCACGAAAGCCGCGCGGAGTAGTGCCTGCATCTCCCAGGGTTCGCCCCACTGCGAGTAATAACGCTCATAGGACTCGATCGAGCGCACAACTGCTCCCGACCGACCCTCTGGTCGCAAGCCCAAATCAACGTCCAAGGGCGGATCCCCGGAAGGCTTTGCCAGACGGCGGCGCAGTTTCTCGATAATGCCAATTGCCCACGGCAGGGCTTCCTCTTCGGCATTGTCTTCGGTTGGCTCGGCCACCACGATGACATCGGCGTCCGAGCCAAAGCCCAGCTCCATGCCGCCGAGCCGCCCCATTCCAATCACGGCGATGCGGGCTGGTGGTTCGGCGTCATCGTTCTCCAGCCTCCAGGCCCTGACTTCGGCGCGCAGCGCGGCTTCCAGCACTGCATTCCAGATGGTGGACAGCTCAAAGCACACCTGCTGGACCGGCAAAAATCCCAGCAGATCCGCGGCAGCGATCCGCGCCAGCTCCGCGCGGCGAAGGGCTCGGGCTACCGACACGGCTTTGTCAGGGTCCGCGTGACGCTTGGTGGAATTAATCAAGGCGGAGGAAACTTGCGCCGGTTTGGTTTCCAATAGCTTGGGCCCTGCCGCGCCATCGGAGAGCTGCTTAACGACGTCCGGCGCGCGGATAATGAGCTCCGATGTAAATGGCGAGGTGCCCAATATCTTCATGAGGCGCTGGCCGACGACGCCTTCGTCACGAAGCATGCGCAGGAACCACGTTCGGTCGTAGGCCGCCTCCGACAGCTTGCGATAATTCAGCAGGCCCATGTCTGGATCGGCCGTGTTTGAGAGCCACTCCATCAAGGTCGGCAGCAGGATGGCCTGGATACGGGCCTTGCGTGACTGCCCAGCCGCCAGGGAGGTGAGGTGCTCGAAGGCGCGATCCGGGTGGCGATAGCCAAGTGCTGCCAGCTGCAAAAGCGCTGCTTCTCGCGACAATTTGAGCTCATCCGCAGACATCGACGCCACGGAATTCAACAGCGGGCGGTAGAACAAGCGCGAGTGCAGCTCAGAGATGAGCAGGCGAATTTTCCGCAGGTGGGCGTTCATCCGATCCGCTGCTGATTGATGCCCCTGTGGGTGAAATCCTGAATTGATGGCCAGCCACGTCAGCGCCTTGAGGTCATCTTTTTCCGGCAATGTGTGGGTACGGCGGAAGCGCTCCAACTGAAGGCGGTGCTCGAGCAAGCGAAGAAACTCATAGGCCTCGATGAGCTGGGTGCCATCTTCGCGTCCGACATACCCGGCGCGCACGAGCGCTGCGAGGGCATCGACCGTCGCCAGCGTGCGCAGCGATTCATCTGAGCGGCCATGAACCAATTGCAATAGTTGGACGGCGAATTCCACGTCCCGTAAGCCGCCCTCGCCGAGTTTGAGTTCGCGAAGGCGCATATCCTCCGGGACGTTGTCCAGCACTCGACGGCGCATAGCCTGGACGTCTTCCACGAAGGATTCCCTCTGCGATGCAGTCCACACCATGGGTCCGATCTGGTCGAGATAGTCCGTGCCCAAGGGCAAGTAGCCGGTCTGCGGCCGCGCTTTTAGTTGGGCTTGGAATTCCCACGTTTCCGCCCACCGCTTGTAGTAGGCCACGTGCGAATCCAGTGTTCGGACTAGTGCACCAGACTTGCCTTCCGGGCGCAGGTTGGCGTCGACCTCAAAGAAGCACGCCGAGCCGATTCGATTGAATTCTGACGCGAGACGGGTGATCCGTGGCGTTGCCTCCGAGCCCACGAAGATCACGTCCACGTCGGAGATGTAGTTCAATTCGCCTGCACCGCACTTACCCATCGCGATGACTGCCAGCTGCGCATCGAGTGGCTGATCCTCGTAGACCACTCGGACAGCACCGGCGAGCGCTGCCGTCAAGGAGGCGTCAGCGAGGGCCGTCGTCAGCCGCGTGACTTCACGGAAACCCACCCGCGGCTGCGGCCGTGACTGTCCCTTGCGCGAATGGAAAGTCCCTGCGAGGTCATGAGCGGCGATGCGCATCATGAGCGTCCGGTAAGCCACCTTGAGCGATGCCTTGTGGTCGCCAGGAGCCGCCCGGTATGTACCGGGAGAGGTCAGATCGGGGCTCGCGGTATCAGGACGAGTGGGCGGCTCGGCGTACGTTGCCGGTTCCGCGCCTACCTCTTCCAACAAGGTGTGCAGCATTTCCGTGGGAGTCGGCAGCGGGCGCTGGAGCTCGCGCCAGGTCTCTGGGTGGGCGGCAAGGTGATCACCAAACGCAGAGGAGCCGCCCAACAGGGCCATCAACCGTACCCGGAAGGTTTCGTCCTCACGCATCGCCGGGCCAATCTCAGGCGCTGACTCGATGATCCTCATTAACGTATTGAGGGCCATATCGGGATCACCGGCTGCGGCCAGGGTCCACAGCAGCTCGAGAGACTCAGGATTATCCCACCCAAGGCGGGACAAGTCCTCCGCAGCAGTTGGCCGGGTAAGGCCAAGAGTTGCCGGGGACGGTACAGATGCTGGTCGCATGCTTCTCCTAGAAATTCAGGTTGTTGCGCAACTCGAATGCGGTGATCTGCTGCTGATACTCGTGCCACTCATCCCACTTGGCGCGCAGGAAGTACTCAAAGACGTGCTCTCCTAGGACTTCCGCCATAAACTCAGAGCGCTCGAATTCACGGAGTGCCTGGTCCAAGCTGCTTGGCAGATCCTTGTACCCCATCGCGCGGCGCTCACGACGGGTCAGCTGATGGACGTCATCCTCAGCGGGATCACCAAGCTCATAGCCTTCCCTGATTCCGCGCAGGCCAGCGGCAAGCAACACCGCGTAGCCCAGGTAGGGGTTCATCGCTGAATCTAGTGAACGGATTTCAACGCGGCGCGACATTTCTTTGGAAAGACGATAGGTAGGAACTCGAACCAAAGCCGAACGGTTGGAGATTCCCCACGTCACTGATCCCGGGGCTTCGCTGCCAAACATCAGGCGCTTATAGGAGTTGGTCCACTGGTTGGTGATTGCGGTCATTTCCACAGCGTGTTCAAGGATGCCGGCGATAAACTGCCGCCCCGTACTGGAAAGTGAAATCTCATCGTCGGGGTCGTGGAAAGCGTTGGAATCTCCCTCGAAAAGGCTCAAGTGCGTGTGCATGCCCGAGCCAGAGCGATGCTCAAATGGCTTCGGCATGAATGTGGCGTGCACTCCTTGCTGGGAGGCAACCTCTTTAATGAGGTAGCGGAAAGTCATGATGTTGTCTGCCATGGACAGCACGTCGGCATGGCGCAGATCGATTTCCTGCTGCCCAGGTGAGGTTTCATGGTGGCTAAATTCCGTGGCAATGCCCATGGATTCCAGCGCGTACATCGACCGGCGCCGGAAACTCGGGGCGTTATCGTGCGTGGCTTGGTCGAAGTAGCCTCCGTTATCGGTGGCAATCAGGGTATTGATATCGCGGGCGTCTTCCAGAAGATAAAACTCAATCTCAGGAGAAGCCTTGCACGTAAACCCTTCATTGGCAGCCTCAGTAACCTGACGGCGCAGAATGTGGCGCGGGTCCACCAAGGAAGGTTGCCCATCGGGCTGGGTAATATCGCAGAACATGCGTGCCGAAAGAAGCTCTGGTTCTTCCTTGTCAAAGGGCATGATTTGGAAGGTTGAAGGGTCCGGCATTGCGATAGTGTCGGCCTCTGAGATGCGGGAGAACCCTTCCACCGAGGAACCATCGAAGCCAACACCTTCCTCAAAGGCAGATTCCAACTCTGAGGGGCTCATTACCACCGATTTCAGCGCCCCCAAGATGTCAGTAAACCAAAGGCGAATGAAGCGGATATCGCGTTCTTCAACTGTACGAAGGACGAATTCGTGTTGGCTGTTCATGTTCTAAACCCTACCGCCGCGGGCCCAAGTAACGGCGGGAGTTGCAGCTTTTGCCCCCGCCCTTCCAACTATTGTCCCAGTTGGCAAGAGTATCTCGGGGGCAAATTTTTTCGACTCTTAGACCAGATATCAGTCTCACGTGCTTGAATGGCCTCACAACCGAACAGATGTACACATACAAACGGAACAGGAACAGCTATGAACAACCACCACGGAACCTTAAGCGCACGAGGACTCGAGCTCATTTGCCAAGCTGCCAGTCAAGGATGGTCACCTAAGGACTTACTCCACGTCCTAGGCAGCTTTTGCCACCCTCTTATTTATCGTGCCGCTGCTCATATTCCCGCGCAGATTAGTTCTACTGTGCTGCGCAAGGAATGGTTGAGCGTCTCCCCGCCTAACTCGATGACTATGTCGACCGATGACCTCATACGGCTCATTGACGCTACTTCCGCTCTGCCCCCGCTGCGTGACGTTGACGTGCTCGCAGCAGAGAAAACTAGTTCTCGGGCAAGCCAAGACAGCAAAGAGAATCGGTTCCGCAACAAGATCACCCAGCTTCTGCGAAAGGCTGAATCCACTCCTTATGAAGAGGAAGCCAGTGCGCTCATTGCCAAAGCACAGAGCCTCCAACAACGGCACCGCCTCGATGAGGCACTCGCCGAATCCCCGGACACGGTGATGTCCACACGCATCCGTATCAGCGCGCCCTATATCAACCACAAGACCACGCTTCTTAGCGTCATCGCGGATCGAAATGGATGCACCGTCCTCAAGCTTCACCCCATGGGAATCATCACCGTCTTTGGCGCCGAGGCGGACATTGATCATGTCAGCGACCTGTTCGCTTCCCTCCTGCGGCAGTGCGAATGGCACATGACTCATGAGGAGGCTGCCGACAACGCGCGATTACTCGGCAATGTGGCGTCGTTTCGCCGAAGCTTCATTTTGGCCTACGCCACCCGCATTGGGGAGCTTTTGGAGGAAGCGAACGCCTCATTGGCGCCTCACGACGAGAAACAGACAGACTCGGCTGCGGGCAGCAACGCCAAAAGGAAAAACGACGTAGCCCTCGCTCAGCGATCTTTATCAGCGGTGGAAGTACGCAGACATAAGGCAGAAGCTTTAGCTGATCACCTCTTCCCTGATTCACGAACCATCTCCTTAGCAATGAGGAACCATGCAGGGATGTCCGCAGGTGCAACTGCCGCGGAGAATTCCCACTTGGGTGGTGATTCCTCGGGCTTGGGTGGGCGCCGCCAACTCACCGGTTAAGGACCAGCAAGGGTTGGCACATTTGCACTATTAGCCAGGTAACCTAGAAGGCAGTGCAGAGGTTTTATACCTCTTCTTTTATCATTTCGCTCCCCGACGAAGGTGTGTACATGTCTCCAAAGACGTTTCTTGAAATCGAAGCCAAGTTCGCCGTGGATGAAACCACCCCGGTACCAGATCTCGCCCGCCTCGATGAGGTAGCCCGAGTCGCAGAAACTCGCCACCACTCGTTGTCGGCGATTTACTACGACACTGAGGATCTCCGCCTTACCCACGCGAAGATCACGCTGCGGCGCCGCACCGGTGGAAATGACGATGGCTGGCATATCAAAATTCCCGGCGCGGAAGGTCGTACCGAAATCCGAGCCGAACTCGGTGAACCCGTCGACGGCAAGTACGAAGTCCCGGCCGAACTCCTCCACCAGGTTCGTTCGGTGATCCGTAACCACCCGCTTGAACCCATTGCACAAGTGGACAACAACCGCACCGAATTGCTCCTCGTAAACACGGACGAGCAGCCTGTCGCTGAGTTCTGCGATGACCATGTCACCGCATTCTCGTTCCTACCAGGTGGCTCTCAGAGCACGTGGCGCGAGTGGGAAGTAGAGCTCGCAGGAGAACTGCCCGGTACGAAGGAGGGCAGCGCGCTACTGCGGCATGCCACTTCCCTGTTGATCAGTTCTGGTGCGCGGGTTTCCTCCTCACCGTCCAAGCTGAAGTCAGCATTGGGGCAGTCCATCAACAATGTCGAGCTTCCCCCAGCACTCGCAACGTCTAACGTGGAGCCCGGCTCCCCTGCGGCGGCAGTCGTGGAGGCATTGAGAGCTAATCGGGATAAGCTCGTCGAGTTTGATCCGCGGGTACGCCGTGATGAGTGGGATTCCGTGCACCAAATGCGCGTTGCTACCCGCGAATTGCGCAGCCACCTTCAAACCTTCCACGGCATTGTCGTGGGCCCCGAGATCAAGCGCCTAGAGTCCGATCTCAAGGAGCTTGCTGCCATACTTGGCGTTGCTCGTGACGCCGAGGTCGTGGAAGAGCGCTGGCAGAATCTCCTCGCCTCCGAGGACTCCGATGTGCTTGATGAAGCCACCCGCGAACACATCGCACACGATATGGGCCGCGCTTACCGCCGCGCGCATCGTCGTGTCATCGCCGCTCTCGATTCTGACCAGTACCTGGCTCTGCTCGATGCGCTCGACGCATTCCTTTCCAACCCGCCAGTCGCCGCCGAGGATGCTTCGGTTGACGAAGACACCAGCGCCGGGGACAACGGTGCGGTGGAATCTGATTCCGCTGCCACAGCTTCCGCTGACCTATCTGAGCAGCAGGAGGCAGCGAAGGACTATGCGCCGAAGCACGCCAAACGTGATGAAGAAGAGTCCCACGATCTTGACACGGTGATGGCGCTGCACCTCAAGCAGGCCTATGACAAGCTGGTCAAGCGCCACAAGAAGGCTATCTCCAACTGGGATAACACCGAGCTGACGCTGCATGAGCGTGAAGAGTACTTCCACGATATGCGCAAGGCCGCAAAGAAACTGCGCTATGCAGCTGAGGCCGCTGGTTCAGCCACCACGCTAAAGACCAAGAACCTCTACAAGGCCTGCAAGCAGATGCAATCTGTCTTGGGAGACTTCCAGGATTCCGTGACATCTCGCGATAAGTTGCTCGAGTTGGCAGAAACCGCACGCCGGCGTGGCGAGGATACCTTCGGCTATGGCCTGCTCTACCAGCGCGAGCGCGTCATCGGGTTGGAAGCACTCAACGCCTACTCGGACAGCTTTAAAGCCATCAAGTCCGCGTTTAAGCCGCTGCGCAAGAAGCTGCGCTAAGCCGCCGGCTCATCCTGCGTGGCTGTGTAGTTGTGCAGTCACCACAACGGCCCACACCATCGCCTGCTTGCGGTGGTGTGGGCCCGAGCTTTTCGCATCCGCCTCATGGCCGGCCATGAGACGTTTAGCTATCGCCTAGTTATCGTCTTCGGCGGCATCCTCAGCATCAGCCGCGGCGGTGCGGGCTTGCGCGATTTCAATAGCGCGCTCGGCTTCCTCGCGGGAATTGTAGGGGCCCATGCGGTTCTCCCAGCCGGACACCTTTCCCTGGGATACCTCACCGGTAGACGGGTCGTAGAACCACTTGTTGTCAGCCTCAGCCATAGTTTTCTCCGTTCTGTCGGGCAAGTAATCAGTGCACCCCACACTACAGACCGCCCGCGGGTCACGCCCGTTAGAATAGATTGGTCACCTACTCCTGCCTTTTCTTTTAGGCAGGCTTTCGCCACCAGCAAAGGAGAACCTTCCCGATGCCCCTGTGGACTGCCCCTTCGACCCCGGCCGTCGACCGCGTTCGCGCCGCACACCGCGAGAACGTGGGCGCTGATGCAGCTCATGTTGCCAGCGCCCCTGCCACCTGGGCACTCATCGGCGAGCACATCGATCACTACGGCGGCATCGCCATCATGGGCCTGGCCAACATCCGCGCGGCAGCAGCTGTCAGCCCCCGCAGCGACGGCCTGGTCAAGGTTCGCCTAGAGCACACCAACGGCGAGACCGTTGAAGACCAAATTTCCCTCGAGCAGGTCTCTTCCCTCGCCGCAGAGCAACAGCCCAGCGTCGATTCCGAAGGCCAGCCCATCGAACCCCCTGCACCCGAAGGGGCCATCGCCGCGCGCCTCGGCGGCATCATCTACACCATGATCAACCGCCAGCTCCTTACCCGCGAGACCGCCGGCGCCGATATCACCGTGGTCAACGACATCCCCGATTCGACCGGGCTCGGCGCCGCCGCAGCCATCGACATTGCCACAGCGCTAGCGTTGCTCGGCAACGCAGATGATCTGCATGATGCTCCGCTGCGTGCCCGCATCGCGGAGGTGTGTTCCCAAGCAGTTGGCACCTTCGCCCGATTCCCTGCGCTGCGCGCCCGCCACTCCGCCGCGCTGCGCGGCGCTGGTGAGTCCATCACCATCATCGACTACGCCGACGGCTCCGTCACCCAGACACCGCACATGGTCAACAAAGACATCGCGGCTTTCGCGCTGGCCGTGCCAAGTGATGCCGATTCCTTAGAAGCCGTCGCAGAGATTCGCACCCGCGAGCGATTCATCGACGCCGCCTGCCGCGCCTTCGGCACGCCTTCGCTGCGCCTGTTGCCGGATGCACCCCAACGCGTCCTCGAGTGGCTCGCCGCTGTCCACAAGGTGCACGGCACCGAGAATCAGCCGACCATCGCGCAAGCCACCGCGTGGCTGACCTTCTACTCAGAGGAAACCGAGCGCGCCGAAGGAGTTGCCCGCGCTTTGCGCTCGCGCCGCGGCACCGAGCTTTTCCCGCTCCTCACGCAGTCGCAGTCAGCCTTGTCCACCGTGTATGAATTCAGCTCCGCGGAGAAACTCGCGCAGCTGGCCACCGCGCGCGGCGCCGTCGCGGCACGCTCCGCCCACGCGGGCACGTCCTCCGCGGTCATCGCCTACGTGCCGAGCACCAAGGCCGCAAACTTTGCGGCCGACTTGGCCGAGGACGGCCTGCTTGTCGTCCCGCTTAGTGCTGGCAGCCCGGCAATCACCGAGGACTAGTCCGCAGGCCACGCGAAGAGCACATCGCGCTCCTCAACGTCGGCCTTGACCAAGGACACCATCGTCTCCTTGCCGGTCTCCGGGTGGCCTACGGCCTGCCCCATCACCGGCGGGTCTAGGACGAAGAGGCGCGCCTTCTCGCGCTGTTCCCCGCCATCGACCACCACGGCTTCGAAGTTGGTGCCTACCCACGGCGCCAAGACCGTCGCCTCCGTAAGGTTCAAACAGGCCTTATCCACCTGGGAGGCCAGCTGCGATGTCGAGCGCATCGTGGAAACGACATCCCCGGCGCGCTCGCGTACCCACTGCGGAACCTCGTAGCCGCCGCTGAGCGCCAGGCAGACCTCTGTGGCGAAGCGGTCAACTAGACGCCGCAGCGGGGCCGTCACGTGCGCATAGTAGCCGCCGATTCCCGCGTGCACGTCCGCCTGGCCATCCTCCAGCCACACGTAGTCAGCACCACGAAGCAAACGCTGGGCCTCGCGCATCACCGCCATCCCGCGCGGTGAATCCGCATCCACGGAATGCAGGAATTCAGAGATACTACTTTCCCCCAGCTCAAAACCCAGGGCCTCCGCCTCAGAGCGGAAGGTGGCCTCAGCCTCCGAGGTGGCCGCCGATAGTGTGCGCAGGAAACCAACACCGTGTGATTCCATCAGCCGCCCCGCGCACATCCCGGTGAGCAAGGAAATCTCCGAGTTATAGTCCATCACCTCATGGCGCGGCTCCATGACCAGCTCGTAGTGGCCTTTCTCCCCATCGCTGCTTTCGGATACGCGCTGCGAGGGAATGCGCAGGTTAATCGCCTCGCGGCGCAGCGAAGAAGCCTGGCGCAGCTTTCCCACCTCCGGCAGCAAGGCGATGGAGGAATGCAGCGTGCCCTTCTCCAAGTCGGCGTGCACTTGGTCGTAGTCCAGCCGCGCGCGGCTGCGCACGAGTGCGCGCTCCACCGAGAAGTCCTCCACCTCACCCGCGGAGTCGAGGTCGAAGGTCCAGAGGACGGCGGGGCGGTCGACGTCGGCAAGCAGCGAAGCCCTATCTTCGGAGAGCTCTGCCGGGTGCAGCCGCGCCGGCTCATCCGGCAGATAGATGGTCTGGCCGCGCTTGAGGGATTCCTGCTCCAGCGCGGAGCCCGGTTCGATGAACGCGGCGACATCCGCGATGGCATAGAGCACGCGGTAGCCGCCATCGCGCGCCTCGATGAAGACGGCCTGGTCCAAGTCCATGGAGCCAGCCGGGTCGATGGTCACCAGCGGGATGTCGCGGGCATCGCGGCGCTGTTCGGCATAGCGGTCCTGCGCGGAAGCGGCCTGTGCGGTGACGTCCTCCGGGAAATCTGTCGGAACGGAAAACTCCTCGGCGATGGGCCGAAAGTCCAAGGGCGCGGCATACAGTTTCATGCCGCCCCATTGTTCCAAAAAATAAAAGTGTGGGTGCGAATGAGCCAACCTATAAGCCGGATTCTGTGCCGCGCGCGTGGCGCGGTGGCAAACATCCATCCAGGCCAACCGTTGCCAGTTGGCTCAAGCAGCTACCTTCAGGCTTCGGCGAGCAACCTACTAACGCCTGATCGGGCCCGCAAGCGTGGCGGGCCGTGATGCCTTGCTCCCAGTGGGGTTTACCCAGCCACCGCCATCGCTGACAGTGCTGGTGCGCTCTTACCGCACCCTTTCACCCTTACCGCTTCCCTTTCGCCGCGCCGAAACGCAGCGGAGGTACGCGGCGGTCTACTCTCTGTTGCACTTTCCCGCGGGTCACCCCGGGTTGCTGTTAGCAACCACCGTGCTCTGTGGAGTCCGGACTTTCCTCGGCCCGCGCCTAGCCCCATGAAGGGGCCGGTTCGACGGAACGCGTTTGCCCGGTCGGCTCATTCGCGCCTGTTAGTTTATCGCAGCGCGCCCAGATGCCCCACATCGTTGAAACGGTGCAGGGTGCTGCCGCCCTCGAAGAACTCGACCTCACTCAAGGAAGCCAGCTCAAGGAAGAGGTGGTTGGGCGTTTGCGGTCCGGAATCGAGTGCTTGGCGCACGAAGGACTTGATGGGGTTGACGTGGGAGACCACGAGGATGGTCTGCCCTTCAAAGCGCTGCTGCAGCTCGCGGCGCGCGGCGCTGACACGGCGGTGCACGGCGCGCAGGGACTCCCCGCCCGGACAGGCCACGGACGTATCTTTCAGCCAACGCGCGTGGAGCTCAGGGTCGGCGGCATCGGCTTCCGCGAAGGTCTTGCCTTCCCAGCGTCCGAAATCCACCTCGATGAGGTCGTCGACGGTTTCCACGCGCAGGTCCCTGCCCTCCACCACGGCCGCGGCTGTTTGCTGGCAGCGGCGCAGCGGTGAGCACACGACGGCATCGATGTGGGTATCGGCCAAGGCTTGGGCAGCGGCGAGCGCTTGCTTCTTGCCCAGCTCGGTCAGCTCGGGGTTTGCACGCCCGGAGTACTGCTTGGCGGCGGACATCGCCGTCTGCCCGTGGCGCAGCAGGATGAAGCGGGTGGCCTGTCCGGTCTCGGGGCGCCAGTCGGCTGCGGTAGAGGACGCCGTGCTTGCCGACGTCCCCCCGACCTCCCCGCTGGCATCCTGACTATCCGCAGCGGCGGCCTCAGCGCCGTCGCCGGAACCCATGTCGAGGATGCCCGCAGGATCGCCCTTCGCGGCGGCGTCCATCGCCACGTTGGAGAGCGCATCGGCCACAGAGTTCTTCGCGCGCGGGACCCACTCGAGGCTGAAGCTAGGAATCTGGTTGAGCAGGCGGCGCGCCTCGATGGCCAGCTTCTGCATATCCGGGTGCTTGATCTTCCAGCGCCCGTTCATCTGCTCCACCACGAGCTTGGAGTCCATATAGAACTCCACCTCATCCGCGCCCAGTTCCACCGCGGCCTCCAGGCCGCGCAGCAACCCGTGGTATTCGGCCACGTTATTCGTGGACTTCTGGCCCACGACGTAGGCGATTTCTTTGAGCAGTTGCGAGCGGTCCGCGTTGTAGACCGCGGTGCCAGACCCGGCGATCCCGGGGTTGCCGCGGGATCCGCCGTCAGCAAAGATGACTAGCTTCATGAGGCCGGGCGCACCAGGTAGGAGCCGCAGTCGCTGCACTGCGGAACCTCGTCGGCCGCCGCGTTGCGCACCGCGTTCTGCTCGGCCGGCGGCAGCACGATGAAGCAACCGCCGCAGCCGCGGCCGGTGAAGGCAGCGACACCGACGCCGTTTTCTTCACGCACGGTCTCGTACTCCTCCAAGACATCCGCGGGCAGCTGCTCGCGCAGCTCGCCGATGCGCACCTGCGGGTCCGGGCGGTTCGCCGCGGCCTCTTGGGCTGCCTCGGCCGCGCGCTTGAGCACCTCGAGCTTGCGCTCGGAATCGGAGACCTTCGCGCCGTGGACATCCAGGTTGGCGCGCAGTGCGTGAATTTCGTTGTGGGCTTCCTGTAGCTCGCTCATGAGGTCCGCGATGCGGGACTTGGCCGCGTAGAGATCGTGCTGCAGGTCCTTGCGGGTCTCCGGGTCGGTCGCAGCACCAAGCTGCGCCTTGTCATCGCGCTCGCGCTGGCGTAGCTTGCGCTCGTCAGCCTGAATGCGCAAGATCTCCATCTCCATGTCGTCGACGGCGAGCTGGGCGGAGCCGGAGGCGTCGACAAGCCGGGCGTGTGCGGCCTGGGCCTTCTCGTACTCCTCTTGCTCCGGGATGGTGGTTGCCCCACCTAGCGCCTGGGAGCGCTCGAGGGTGGCCAGCTCCAGCAGGATGGTCTGCAGGTCCTGTGGCAGTTTCATTTAGTTCTCCTTATGCGCAGAAATCGTCCATGGGTCGGTGCGGACATCGATGATCTCGGTGTTCACGCGCAATGCGTCCTCCACAATATCGCGCGCTTGGGCAGTCCAGGGAAACTCGCTGGCCCAGTGAGCGGTATCCACCACGGCCGGGCCCTCCGGCTCCGCCAGGTGCGCGGCGCGCAGGTGCTCATCCACTGGGTGGTGGCGCAAATCGGAGGTGACGTAGACGTCCACGCCGAGAGCCGCCGCGTGGTCCAGGAAGGAATCCCCCGAGCCACTGGAGACGGCAACTTTCTTCACCATGCGCTCCGGATCGCCGGCCGCGCGCACTCCCCATTCGGTTTCCGGAAGGGCATCGGCCACGCGCTGGGTGAATTCGCGCAGAGTCACCGGCTGCTCAAGCTCGCCCACGCGCCCTAGCCCTAAGGCCTCGTCGAGGTTCTCATAGGGCTCCACCGGGACGATGGGGCGGCCGGGCGTGATACCGACGAGCTCAGCCAGCTTGTCGTTGACACCCGGGCGGGCCTTATCCGCGTTGGTGTGCGCGGCCAACAGGGCCACGCCATTGCGTATCAGAGTGTGGATGACCTTGCCCTTCGGCGTATCCGCCGCCACCGAGGTCACCCCGCGAAGCAGCAGCGGGTGATGCACCACGAGCATCTGCGCGCCGAGCTCCACGGCTTTGTCTGCCACTTCCTGGGTGCAGTCCAGAGCGAAGGCCACGGTGCTCACCTCGTCTGTGGGGTCGCCGCACACCAGGCCAACGGCATCCCAGGACTCGGCCAGCTGCGGCGGGTAGGCCTCGTGGATTACGCGGCGGATCTCGCCAACGGTCGTTCGTTCTGCCATCTCGTATGCTCCTTGTTGGCTTGAGGTTTCACGTCAGTCGCGTCGCTGCTATATCCTAGCTTTCGTTCGCCAGCGCACCCCTCTAGCTTAAGGAGCCTTTGCATGACGCCTCCGGAGAACGACAACCAGCTCCACATCGTCTTCGTGTGCACGGGCAACATTTGCCGCTCACCCATGGCGGAAATCATTACACGCGACGCCATGGAGACCGACATGCTCGATCTCCTCGCGCGAGTTTCTTCCTGCGGCCTCGGCGGCTGGCACGTGGGCCAGGGCGCGGACGAGCGCGCCGTGGCTGAGCTGCGCCGCGGCGGCCACGATGGCGCCGGCCACCAGGCCGCCCAGCTGGGTCCGGACCATATGGACGCGGACCTCTTCGTGGCCATGGACACCGGCCACCGCGATGCCCTCATCGAGCGCGGCATCCCGGAAGACAAGGTGCGCCTCATGCGCAGCTTCGATCCGAACTCACCGGAGGATGCCAGCGTGGAGGATCCTTTCTACGGCACGGAGGAGGACTTCGCCCGCACCCGCAGTGAGATCGATGCTTCCGTTCCGGGGCTGCTCGACTGGATTAAAGAAAACCACGGCTAGATAATTCTGCGCGGCTACTAGACTGGTCATCATGCTTAAGACATTCCTCAAGCCTGGGTGGGTGCTCTCTCTCATCTTCATCGTCGCGTTTTCCTATTTGTCTTTCACGGTGCTCGCTCCGTGGCAGCTGAATAAGGACGCGCAGATTGTGGAGCGCAACCACCTCATTGAGGAGGCCTACGACGCCGACCCCCAGCCGGTCACCGAAGTCTTTTCTGCTGATGGCTCCCTGCACAAGGAGTGGGAACGCGCGGAGCTAACCGGCCACTACCTCTCAGAAGATGAGGTGCTCCTGCGCCTGCGCCCGGTGGAATCCGCCCCGGGATTCCAGTCGCTGGTCCCCTTTGAAACCGAGTCTGGTGAAACCTTCCTGGTCAACCGCGGCTGGATGCCCACGGACGAGGGCAACTCCGTCCCCCACATCGACCCGGCCCCGCAGGGCGAGGTCACCATCGTGGCCATGGCGCGCTACGACGAACGCAAGCACACCTCCGCACCCATTGAGGAACAGGGATACACGCAGGTCTACTCCATCAATACGGAGCAGATTGCAGAGCTTGTCGACGTCCCCCTCGCCCACGACTACCTCCAACTCTCCCCCGAGCAGCCAGGTGAGCTGCATGCGCTGCCGGTTCCAAAGCTGGACCGCGGCAACCACTTGTCCTATGGCTACCAGTGGATTGCCTTCGGTGTGATGGCGCCGCTGGGCTTTGCCTACTTCGTGTGGTCTGAGATCCGGGAGCGCCGCCGCGCCCGCGATGAGGATGCCCTGATTGCTGAGGCCACTGCGGCCGCCACCGGTGCCGGTACCAGCTCCCCCGATGCGGCTGCGGACGTCGATAGCTCCGCGCACGAGGCTCCTTCCGGCGAGCACTCTGATGCTACGATGCCTGCTGCCCCGCCTTCGACGCCTGCGGCTGCCACGCAGCCTTCGCGCCGCTCCCGCTCGCGATATGGCTCCGCCAAGCCGGACTTCTACGAGAAGATCCGTGAGCGCGGTCAGGAGCGCTACTAGCCTTCCTAGTTCCACGGGCCCACTGGGGCGTCGTGGGATTGCCGTGGATATGCGACAGACCCCCTTTTCGATTCCTCGAAAAGGGGGTCTGAAATGGTGCGGCCTGAGGGGATCGAACCCCCGACCTACTGGGTGTAAACCAGTTGCTCTTCCAGCTGAGCTAAAGCCGCAGTGCACTGTGTGCTCGCACAAGATTAGCCTATGGGCACCCGCAGCAACAAATCAGGGTGTAACTAGTCGCTGCGAATGCCGCGTGAGCAGGCATAACCTGCGTTTGCCTTAAGGCTTCTTGGTGTAGCCGCGGGCTACAAGGCAGGAGCCCTGCCACTCACCGAGGCGCTCAGCCTTGGTCTGCACCAGACCAGCCAGCTGTGCGGATTCGGAGATCTCACCGGGCTCGAGGTTGCCCGGCTTTCCAGCGCCTGGGGTCAGCAGCCAGATACGGCCGGAATCACCCAGGGGACGGGTGGCATCCACCAGCCCATCGACCAAATCGCCGTCCTCCGCGCGCCACCACAGCAGCACGAGGTCACACAGCTCGTCGGTCTCCTCATCGAGGAAATCCTCCCCCAACACGTCCTCGATGGACTCAGAAATCGTGGAGTCACAGTCCTCGTCCCAGCCAAGCTCCAGAGCAATCTGGCCCTCCTCGATACCGAGCTTGGCTGCAAATCCCGTCACTCGCTGAGTTCCTTCCGATGAAGTAGTTGATGTCATGCAGAGTATTTTAACGTCTACGGTGCACTTTTTCGCGACGAACCTCCCCCGATCTTCCCCAGTGGTGGACATTTTCCCCCATGAAACCACTCCTGGGGGCCTCCAAATGCCCCGCCGTGAAAGCGGCGCGTATCCTAGGAACAGATCTTTGTACTACGAACCAGGAGGATTTAATGGCCGACTTGGACGCCCACAACGGCGACTCCAACTTCCCCATCGTTCGCGATGGCGTGGCAGCATACCTGCACGACTCCGACCCGGAAGAAACCCGCGAGTGGATGGACTCCCTCGACGGTCTTCTGGACTCTTCCGATCCGGAGCGCGCCCGCTACCTCATGCTGCGTCTTCTTGAGCGCGCTACCGCCAAGCGCGTGCCGTTGCCGTCCCTGACGTCCTCGGATTTTGTCAACACCATCCCGACCTCCCTCGAGCCGGAGTTCCCGGGCGATGAGGAATTGGAGAAGCGCTACCGCCGCTGGATCCGCTGGAACGCGGCCATCATGGTGCACCGCGCACAGCGCCCGGGCATTGGCGTCGGTGGACACATTTCCACGTACGCAGGTGCTGCCCCGCTCTACGAAGTGGGCCTGAACCACTTCTTCAAGGGCAAGGATGATCCCTCCGGCGGTGACCAGGTCTTCTTCCAGGGCCACGCTTCACCGGGCGTCTACGCACGTGCTTTCATGGAAGGCCGCCTCACCGAGGAAGACCTCGATGGTTTCCGCCAGGAGCACTCGCGCGGCGAAGGCAAGGGCCTGCCGTCCTACCCGCACCCGCGCCTGATGCCGGACTTCTGGGAATTCCCCACCGTGTCCATGGGCCTTGGCCCCATCAACGCCATCTACCAGGCACGCTTCAACAAGTATCTGGAGAAGCGCGGCATCAAGGACACCTCCAAGCAGCACGTCTGGGCCTTCCTCGGCGACGGCGAGATGGATGAGCCGGAGTCCCGCGGTCTGCTGCAAATGGCGTCCCTCTACGAGCTAGACAACCTGACCTTCGTGGTCAACTGCAACCTGCAGCGTCTCGACGGCCCTGTGCGCGGCAATACCCAGATCATTCAGGAGCTGGAGTCCTTCTTCCGCGGTGCCGGCTGGTCCGTCATCAAGATTGTCTGGGGCCGCGGCTGGGACAAGCTGCTTGAAGCCGATAAGGACGGCGCCCTGGTCAACATCATGAACACCACCTCAGATGGTGACTACCAGACGTTCAAGGCTAACGACGGCGCCTACGTCCGCGAGCACTTCTTCGGCCGTGATGAGCGCACGCTCAAGCTGGTTGAGGACATGTCCGATGATGAGATTTGGGCACTGCGCCGCGGCGGCCACGACTACCGCAAGATCTACGCCGCATACGACAAGGCGCTGAGCTACGCGGGCACCGGCCGCCCGACGGTCATCCTGGCCCACACCATTAAGGGCTACGGCTTGGGCCACAACTTCGAGGGCCGCAATGCGACCCACCAGATGAAGAAGCTGACGCTGGAGGATCTGAAGCTCTTCCGCGATAAGCAGGGAATCCCGATCAGCGACGAGCAGCTCGAAGCCGATCCGTACCTGCCGCCGTACTACCACCCGGGCAAGGACGCCCCGGAAATCAAGTACATGCTGGAGCGCCGCAACGAGTTGGGTGGCTTCTTGCCGGAGCGCCGTGAGAACTTCGAAACTCTCACCACCCCGGATCTGTCCAAGCTGCGTTCGGTGCGCAAGGGCTCGGGCAAGCAGGACGTGGCAACGACCATGGCTCTGGTGCGTACCTTCAAGGAGCTCATGCGCGATAAGGAGCTGGGCAAGCGCGTCGTTCCGATCATTCCGGATGAGGCCCGCACCTTCGGCATGGACTCCTGGTTCCCGACTCTCAAGATTTGGAACCCGCGCGG
Source organism: Corynebacterium sp. MSK004 (assembly GCF_030232515.1). Lineage (NCBI taxonomy): Bacteria > Bacillati > Actinomycetota > Actinomycetes > Mycobacteriales > Corynebacteriaceae > Corynebacterium > Corynebacterium sp. MSK004. The sequence continues at coordinate 121,782 of NZ_JASPKB010000004.1, forward strand.
CCAGAACTACGTCCCGGTGGATCATGACCTCATGCTCTCCTACCGCGAGGCTGCCGACGGCCAGATTCTGCACGAGGGTATTTCTGAGGCAGGCGCAGCCGCATCCTTCACCGCAGCTGCTACTTCCTACGCCACCCAGGGCGAGGCGATGATTCCGCTGTACATCTTCTACTCGATGTTCGGCTTCCAGCGCACCGGCGATGCCTTCTGGGCTGCCGGCGACCAGCTGGGCCGCGGCTTCATCATCGGCGCTACCGCCGGCCGCACCACCCTGACCGGCGAGGGCCTGCAGCACATGGACGGCCACTCCCCGATCCTGGCGTCGACCAACCCGGCCGTGGAGGTCTACGACCCAGCCTTCGGCTACGAGATTGCGCACCTGGTCCCGCGCGGTATCGAGCGCATGTACGGCGAGGACAACGAGCCGATCATGTACTACATCACCGTGTACAACGAGCCGGTCAAGCAGCCTGCCGAGCCGGAGAACCTCGACGTCGAGGGCCTGCACAAGGGCATCTACCACTACAACACCGCTGAGTCCGGCTCCATCCCGGCCAACATCCTGGCCTCCGGTGTGGGCATGTACGAGGCCCTGCGTGCACAGGAAATCCTGGCGGAAAGCTACGACGTCAAGGCGTCGCTGTTCTCCGTCACCTCGTGGGTCAAGCTGGCGCGCGACGGCGCTGCCCGCAACAAGGAAGCTCTGCGCAAGGGCGTTGAGCCGACCGAGGCATTCGCCACCTCCCAGCTCAAGGGCTTCGAGGGACCGTTCGTTGGTGTCTCCGACTTCGCCACGGACCTGCAGGAGCAGATTCGCCCCTACGTCCCGGGTGACTACATCGTCCTGGGTGCAGACGGCTTCGGCTTCTCTGATACCCGCGAGGGTGCCCGCCGCTACTTCAACACCGACGCCGAGTCCATCGTCGTCGCAGTCCTCGAGGGCTTGGCTCGCGAGGGCAAGGTGGAGCGCAGCACCGTGGAGAAGGCGGCTCGCGAGCTCAAGCTCGACGACCCGACGTCCACCCTCTCCACGTCCTCCGATGAGGACTAAGGCTTAGGCCTTAAGAGCCTCAAGCTTTCCAGCCCCTTCTGCCTGAGCAGGAGGGGCTTTCTCATGTTCAACTCATGTTCAAGCCGAGGGGCAACTGCCCTTGTTGCCAAAGATCGGGCCAGATCTTGAATCAGAGGCTATAACTTTGGCAGAACGGGCAGTTCGACCACCACAGCAGACCCTAGCTGCCCAGCACTCCATCGAGGACGCGCCCCAAAGCCTTGGAGACCTCGCTGGGCTCCTCCAAGATGACCATGTGCCCGGCGCCGTCGATGACAGTCAGGGTGGAGTCCGGCCAGTGGCGGGCAATGACCTCCGATTGGCGGTGCGGGGTCACGATGTCCAGGCTGCCCACCACAATTTCGCCCGGCACGTTTCTAAGTCTGGCCGCCGCGCCGAACTCGGAGTGCTCCACCAAGTCGTCGAAGAAGCCTGCGTAGCTCGACATCGGGGTATCTAGCAGCATCGCCACGTGGAATTGCAGCTTGTCCATCTGCGGGAAGCCCTGCAGCAGCGCCGCGAAGGCCGGGGCGATAAGCGCTGCGGCCTCGAAGCGCACGCGGTTGAGCCGGCTCGGCAACCGCAAACAGGCGCGATAGACCATGCCCAGTGTCTTCGATTCCAAGACGCGCGCCACCCCCTCGGCCGCAAAGCGCTGCATCGAGGTAGCCACCAGCGTCATGCCCTTAACGCGGTGAAAGACCTCCCGCGGGGCGCGCCGCAGCAGGTTAAGCGCAATCATTCCGCCCATCGAGTGCCCAAGCAGCACCAACGGCCCCTCGGCGGCGCGCTCAGCGATGACAGCCAGCACGTCATTGGCCGCGCCCCGAACCGTGCACTGCGCGGGAGTGACGTGGGTGGATTGGCCGTGGCCGCGGACGTCGACAAGCAGGCAGCGCACCGAAGGGTAGTTGCGGCGCACGTCGTTGACCTGGGAGTAGAAGCTCTCAGCAGACAAGCAGTAGCCGTGGATGAAAACCACGGTGACCTCCGCGTCCTGCGGGCCTACCTCGTACCATGCCACGCGCACGCCGTCGTTGTCCACGAAGCCCGAGTCCGTCACCCCGGTCAGGCCCGGCTCTGTCGTGAGATCATGCAACTGACCGTGGACGGTGTGCTCGATGGAGCGCATGCGAGGGCGGGCCCGGCGCGACCAGCTGCGGGCGATGGCGGAGGAACGTGCTCGAATAACCATGACATTTCAATACTAGACTGGGCCCCATGGCTAATGACCTTTCAGCGCAACTCCAAGCCCGCTTCGGCTCCGCGCCGGCAGAAGAAAAAGAAGCTTCCCCAGCCGGGGACGCATACGGCGAGCTCACTCGCCTTATCACGAAGGTGACCGGCGTGGAGGAAGGCCTAGAGCGCGAAGCGAAACTAGAGGACCTGGGGGTTGAATCGCTCGAGCGCATCGAATTAGCCGTGCGCCTCGAGGAAGCCTGCGGAGTCCGCCTCAACGAAGAAACCATGCTCTCCGTCACCACGGTGGGCGAACTTGCTGATTATGTGGAGGAACACTCGTGATTTCCTATCTCTCAGACATGGACGGCGTCCTCATCAAAGAAGGGGAGATGATTCCCGGCGCGGATAAATTCATCCAGGCGCTGAAGGATAACAACATCGAGTACATGGTGCTCACGAACAACTCGATGTCCACCCCGCGGGATCTCTCCGCACGTCTGAAGAACACTGGTCTGGACATCCCGGCGGAGCGCATCTGGACCTCGGCGACGGCCACGGCGGCCTTCCTGTCCACCCAGGCTGGCCTGTCCACGGCCTACGTCGTGGGCGAGTCCGGCCTTACCACCGCCTTGCACGAGGCCGGCTGGATTCTCAACGACCGCGACGCGGACTTCGTGGTCTTGGGTGAGACCCGCACCTATTCTTTTGAAGCCATCACCACGGCTATCAACCTCATCCGCAACGGCGCGCGGTTCATTGCCACCAACCCGGACGTCACGGGCCCGGCCCCGCAGGGTGTGCTCCCGGCCACGGGTGCGGTTGCGGCGCTGATTACCGCGGCAACCAACCGCGAGCCTTACTACGTGGGCAAGCCGAACCCCGTCATGATGCGCAGCGCGTTGAATAACATCGGCGCGCACTCGGAAAATACCGTCATGATCGGTGACCGCATGGATACCGACGTCAAGTCGGGATTGGAGGCAGGCATGCGCAGCATCTTGGTGCGTTCAGGCATCAGTGATGACAGCATCATCGAGCGCTACCCTTTCCGCCCGACTCACGTCATCGACTCTGTGGCGGAGCTTCCGGAGCGCATCCTCGATCCTTTCGCGGACTAGGACTTAGACCGCACGCTTGACGACGCCCCTGAACCCGTACTCCCCCGCCAACATCTCCACGGCGCGGCCCAGCGCGTCCAGTTCGCTGGGCGTTCCCGTAATAACTTGCTGGCAGCCTATCCCGAGGCCGCCTGCGTTGTCAGGAACGCGGCCGCTAAGCGGATCCCATACTGGGTCGCGGTGCCAACGGGTACACCATTGGGCGGTCAGCGGGTCATCACCAGGCACTATGAACTCGCTTTCGCTGCTGATGCAGCGCGCCATGGCGCGCTCGATGGCAGGGCGCAGACTGCGCGGCATGCCCGAGATCTGCAGCACGGCGGTACAGACCTCACCGCAGGCGCGGTTGGGCCAGCTATCTGCCGGGCTGCCAAGTGGGGTGGCTGAAGCGGCCGGCGCGGTGGCACCGGCCCGCTGCGGGTGAACGCGTTGATTCACTCCTTAAACTCCTTTGACGTGCGAGTGATGGCACGCCGGCATGCGCCGACGCAAGACGAGCTTCGTCTTCCCCTACGAACTTGTCTTCATCACGTCACTCGCGCCGAGGCGCGAACACCGCTTGGTGCGACCGCAGTATGCGGCCACACGGTGCGTCGTTGTGCGCCCACAATTTTCCCCCGCCACTTGAGCCACAACAACCCTCAACCTGCGCTTAAGCCCCCACAGGCTCAACAAGAACTTGAGACTTCCACCCCGAAAATCGCCCCATCAATCACTTCAGTCACATAAGTCAACGCATGCAACACGCACTCGTTGTCGCCACAGCTACCCCACTACCCCCGTTGCGGCGCCCTACGGTACGCCGCGACGACGCTCAACACCGTCATGCCACCCTGGCTACCCCGCCTGGCACTCCTGCCAGATGGCCGTGTTGGTCTCGGCCCACAAAGGCTTGCACCACTCGCCAAAATCGCGATCCGTCAGCGAAACCATGGCCCAGTCACCAGCCACCCACAGGTAGGTACCGCTCATGCCGAAATGCCCCACGGCATCGGCGGGCAAGCCACCCATCCACTGCTGCTTCTCACCGTGGATTTCAAAGCCCAACCCCCACGGGCAGTCTTTGAAGCTGCCATAGCCGGGAACAATGCCGCGCAGACCGGGGAACTGAACGCTGCGCATTTCCTCCACCGTCGAAGGATCAAGCAGGCTGGGCGAGTAGACCTCAGCAGCAAAGGCGACGAGGTCCTCCACACTAGAAACCAAACCGTGCCCGGCCGAGCCTTCCAAGGTAGTGGCCCGCATCCCCAGCGGGGCGCACACGCCTTCAGCAAGGTATTCAGCAAAAGGAATCTCGGTGGCCTTCTCCACTTCCTCGGCGGCCCATTCATAGCCGGCCGAGGAGTAGATACGGCGCTCGCCGACAGGCTTTTGTTGCTCCCGAGTATCAAAGCCCACCCCCGAGGCATGGGCTAAAAGATGGCGCAACGTGGAGCCTTCAGGGCCTGCCGGCCGATCCAGCTCCACCGCCCCTTCTTCCACGGCCACCATCACCCCATAGGCGGCCACCAGCTTGGTCACGGAGGCCACCGGGAAGCGGCGGGGGGCATCCCCCAGCTGCTCTACTACCTCGCCGCGGTGCAACAAGGCGGCGGCAACGGTATCGACTGGCCAGGACTCAAGAGAAGAAAAAGCGCTCATGCGCTCCAGCTTAACGAGGATCGCGCTCGCAGCCTACGCCATCACCATCGCGGTCGAACTTGGAGCGGAAACCTGGCTCACCCGCATAGATCGGGCGGCCTAGTGCGTTCCACACGTCTGCGCAGCGAGTAAAGGACGCGGGGGCAGGCTTCTGGGCCGGAGCCGGCTTAGGTGCGGGAGCCGGCTTGGGCGCCGGGGCTGGGGCAGGAGCCGGCTGCGGTGCAGGAGCAGGTGCCGGAGCTGGTGCCGGCGGAGAGGGGATGATGCCTGGCAGCGGGTTCGGAATGATGCGCTGCTGCACCGCCCAGTACACGCCGCCGGCGGCAGCCGCGAGGACCGCTGCGGTAATGCCTACGCCGAGCGCAATCATTTCGCCTTCGGAGGACTGCTGGAATTCGGCGTCATCCTCGTCCTTGTTGGAGGAGCCAGAACCCTGGCTCGAGGAATCAGCTTCCTGGGAGGAGGAGTCAGACTCGGAGGAAACCGTTGCGGTTGGCTCGGAGTTAGGGGCCGTGGTCTCCGCTTGAGCAGGAACAACAACGGACAGTGCGACAGATACAGAAACAGAGGCGGCGAGAACCGCGCGAGAGAACTTCTTCATAAACTCAAGTTATATCCTGCAGCACTACCCCGCAGGAAATCGCACAAATCCGAGGGCTACATCACGCCGGAAAGCCACAGCGAGCTGGAAGCCAGCAGCGGGCTACACCGCATGAGTTAACGGATGAGCCCGCCGCGCCGATATCAAAAATGTAGCGCATTTCGTCGCTGCACTTCCCTATCACTCATATCTCTGGTGCGCCCTCTCCACGCGCCTCTCTCATTTCTTTGCGGCGCCTCTCGGTGATGCCGCGGAGCTACATCACGGTGGACGGCTCTGCGGCTCCCTCAGAAACGATCGCGGAAGGCTGCTCGTTCGCCGTGGGCGCGGGTGCTTCGGAGTTTTGCTCCACTGGGGCCTGGGTTTCGGCGTCCTGCGGATCCGCGGGGGCATACACAGCTTCGCTGTCCGGGGTGCTATCAGTTGGCGTGTGCGGATCAACTTCTGCCGTCGGCTCCTGTTCTGCGGAGCCCGTGGAGTCAGTTGCCGGCGCCTCCTGAGGTGTGGTCAGTGGCGCGGCGGAAGGCGCAGAAGGTTGCGCCGACTCAGAAGTGGATTCGGACTGCCCCATCCACCGCGAGGGCGATAGCCACCCGGCGTCCACCCCATCAGGGTTAGCGGAGGAAAGCAGCAACAGGCCAACTACACCGAGGCCGACGATGAGCCCCGTGGTTGAGGCCCGCACGCGCCCGCCGAGCGTCCAGAAATAGTTCCACTTGTTGTCCGGCTTATCGTCGCGCCAGATACCGCGCTGATAATCGTCCTCTTCATCCTCCTCGGAGTCGTCCGCATAAGCTGGCCGGCCCGGCCCGTCATCCTTGCTGTCTTGGGGCATAGCGCCGGCATCAGCGACGGCGTCGGCCGCAATGGCCTCCGTCTCCGCATCCGATGCCACGTCTTTGTGCGAAAGCTCCGCAGTATTTGCCGCCGGCATGATGGTGGTGGGGGCGTCGGCAGCGGGGACGTCGCCAAGCTCCTGCGAGGCATCACCCGGCACGCCCTCAGTGGTGGGAAGCTTGTACAGATCCCAGAAGGTGGAGAGCAGCGCCGAGCGGATCGCGCGTTCCACCGCCCACTGGCGGGCGGGGTTGACCTGCACAAGGACGCGGTACTGCACCTGCCATGGCTGGCCGGCCGCAGTGGGGGCCGTGAGCCCAGTGGCGGGCAGAACGTCGAGCTCACCGGCCACATCCGCGTGGATGTCTGGGGCTTCAAGGGCTCGCTTCGAAATCTTTTCCACCTGTTCGGTGATCTCCGGCAAGGACTCGCCCTCGTGGACCGGGATAGCGATATCCACCACCGCGCGCGACCATTCTTGCGAGAAGTTCGTGACCACGCCCGCGGAACCATTCGGCACCATGACCACTTCACCGGTAGGTGTGCGCACAGTCGTCGTGCGCAGCGTCAGCGAAACGACGGTGCCCTCCACGCCAGTTACACCGTCGAAGCTGACGTAATCACCCACGCCGAACTGCTTTTCCGAGAGGATGAAGAATCCCGCAAGGAAGTCACCGATGATGGCCTGCGCGCCGAAACCGACGGCGGCCGAAACGACTGTCGCGGGGATAGCCGCGCCCAGGGGTGGCACCCCGACGTTGGCCAGCGCGGCCAACACAAGAAGGAAATAGGCAACCGCCTGCGCCACGTAGACCAGTGCACCGGCAAGCGCCAAACGCGCCTTGGTGGACTCTTGATTCTCATCCAAACGGGACTCAATGACCCTCACTGCCAAGCGGCCGATGCGCGGGATGAGAATCGCCAACAACAGCATTCCCAGCAGCGGCAGGCCGTGATCCACGATGGCCTGCCACATGGCGAACAAGTAATACTTCAGCATTGCGCCAAGCCTAGTCCTTCAGCCTGACAGAACCCTTGGAGCCTTAAGCGCGGTGGATGAGATAGTAATTCGGAGTTGGCTTCCACGTGTAGCCCGCGGGGACGATGTCCTCGCCGAAAGCGCAGAAACTCTTGGTCGTCCACAGCGGAATCGCCGGCATCTTCTCCAGCAACAGGCCCTGGGCCTCCGTGTAATGCTTTTGGGCTTCCTCCCGGCTCTTCGCCTGACCTGCCTTCTTCAGCAGCTCATCGTATTCAGAGCTGTTAAAGCCTGATTCATTTTCCGAAGAGTAGGACGCATATAGCGGCACCAGGAAGGTAGATTCCTCAGGGAACTCCGCTTGCCAGATCGTGCGGAAGGCACCGGTGAGATGACGGGCAATCACCTCTTGTCTGAGGTCCTTCAAAGTGGCAAACTCATGGCCCTCCGCCGGCACGCCGAGGGTATCCGACAGTTGCTTCGCCACGGCGTCGATCCAGGTCTTATGGCCGCCGTCGGTGTTATAGGAAATGCTGAAAATCCCATCAAACGGTTCCAGCTTTTCAGCCTGCTCCCACAGTTCGCGGGCCTTCTCCGGCTGGTAGGTCAAGACGTCGGCCCCCTCCGGTGTCGGCGGAATGGAACCGTCCAGCGGCGCGACGAAGCCGGTGGCGGGAAGCACCATACCGTGGAAGATGTCCCGGGCCATTCCTTCGCGGTCGATTGCCATGGACAACGCGCGGCGGCGCAAGCGTCCGGCCTCACCGCGGAAGTTCGCATCGTTGGCGGGGATGGTGATTTCCATGATGGAACCGCCAGGCTTGGCCAGAGCGCGCGAGCCCAGTTCCTTTTCAAAGCTGCCTAGCTTCTCCGCCGGGATCCGCGTGAGCACGTCCAGCTTGCCATCTACGAGGTCCTGGTAGGCCTGCTCCTCCGAGGAATACACCACGAACTTGATGCCTTCATTCTGCGGCGTTCGCGGCCCCTTGTAGCGAGGGTTCGGCACGAGGGTCACAGCTTTCTCGCGCCCCCAGGAAGCCAGCACATAAGGCCCGCTGCCGATGGGATCTGTTCCGCGATCGCTCAGCCTATCCTGGTCTTCGGAGCGCATGGGGAAAAAGACCGAGTATCCCAGGCGCTCGAGGAATCCCGCCGTGGGGCGTGAGAGCTCAATGCGGAAAGTTTTCGGCCCCGTCACCTTAAGGCCGCGCATTGACTTCCTGCCTTCGTGGAAGCCACGGATTGGTTCAAAGTGATGCGCGGAGAGCAGCGACTGGCGCACCGCGGTATTCCACGTATCGACGAAGTCTTCTGCTTCCACGGTTGAACCGTCGGAAAACACGGCGTCATCTCGAATCACCACGTCATATGTCGTGTCATCGACCTGCGTGATGGATTCCGCCAAGTCATAGTGAGCGCCACCGGTTTCATCCAGGTACATCAACCCCGAGTACACAAGGTTGATGATGGTCTGCCCCGGCACATCGTTGGAATCAGCCGGGATGAGGGTGCGCTGTGGCTCCGAGATATCCGTGGTGATGAGGTTCATGTCTGAGGTGTCGACGTTGCCAGGCTCCGCCGTGCATCCCGCCACCGTGGGCACCACGACGCCCGACACCGCTAGCGCCGCCAGCATGCCTAGAAAAGAACGCCTCGAAGTCACGCGTTCATCACCTCACTCTCACTAATACTTTAAAGGATCTAATCATCTCTCTTTTCATAACGGCGCATGAGCCTCTCCACCAACTCATCGGTGAGCTGGTCATCGGCCAAAATGCGATCCAAAAGCTCGCGTGGTGTCGGCCCCTCGGTGCTCGGGGTCTCGTAGGAATCGCCGCTCAAGTCCACGCCGAAATCGGAGGTTTCCGCTTCCGCGGCGGGCGGCTTCATCATCTGCGACATCTCCGCGACTTCCTCATTGAAGGAGTCGAGGAACTCGGTGGCATCAATGGCTGCTTCCGAACGACGCTTGCCGGCGCGCACCTCGCGCTCGATACGGCGCTGCAGTGCCTTTTCCATCTGGTTGTGGCGCCAAGAACGGAGTTTGGAGGGCTCTAGGCGACGCCCCACGGCCCTGCCCTTGCTTTCCGCCTTCCGCGCCATCACCATGACGTAGGCCGCGGTGTCATTAACCGGCGCCCACTCCTGGCGGGCGGGCACGCGCCACCCGGCCCAGATACCCAGCATGGTCATCACGAAGGAGACAACCGGACCAAGAATGACTCCCCAGGCCAAGTAGCCGGCCGAATCCGCGCCGAGGACCACCAAAGCGCAGGCCACCGCGGGGATCACGGTGGGTGTGTTATCCCCAAAGACGGCGGGTTCGCGCCCCATGGCGATGTCACGGATCATGGAACCACCCGTGGCGGTGAACACGCCCATCATGATGCAAGGAATCAGCGGCAGCCCATAGGCAATGGCCTTGAGCGCGCCTGTCGACGCCCACAGCGCCGAGACCACCGCATCCCCATGGGACTGGACATAGTCCCACGTCTTGCCTTTGAAGTAGACGAAGCGGGCGATGATTGCGCCGGCAAACGCCAGGTAGAGATACTCCGGCTGACTCATCGCGGCGACGGTGCCGCGGTTGATCAGCACGTCACGGATCATGCCGCCGCCGAGGGAGGAGAACATCGCAATGAAGAAGAAGCCCACGATGTCATAGCCACGCTGGCGGGCCATGGTGCCGCCAATCATGCCCATGAGGAGGACACCAATGATGTCGGACCAGTAGTACAGCGACTCGATCAATGGGTCCATCTCGACAACGCTCATGGTGGTCATCGTATCGGGTGCTGTGCGATATCTCGCATTGAGGAGCTATTCCTTGAAATACGCCGCCTGGCTGGCGGGCCACGGACGCTTAGAAAAGGCGCTAATGCACGTAGAGCTCGTTGTAGGCTTTCTCAATCCAAATGACATAAAACACTTCCCCGTCTTTCCAGCCCGCAAAAGGGAGATTCCCTTTGTGGCGGTAAACCCGGAACCTCTCGACGTCCTGAAACTGCCGAGGAATCTTAGGAATGATCGCGCTTGCCGGAATAAACTCTGAGCCAAGTCCGTGCTTGGGATGCTGTGCCAGCTCTTTCCATGACAGCACTGACCGCTTGTGCCACTTTTCCAAAAACTCCGCGCGCATCGAGTCATCTAGCTCCCCGAAGCCCCACCCCTTCTGCAGGAACCGCGTTGACAGGAGCGGATAGTCAGCCCTAGAACTGCGAAGAGCATCCACGACGCTTGAGGCTGGGGCGCTCCTCACCCCTCTGGTTGGCCTACTCCCCCGTCGTTTACTTTTCTTGCTCACAGCTAGCAGAAATAGTTCTTCAGATCGGCATCCGTTATTTCCAACCCGCGTTTGCCTTCGACGAAGTTCTTCTTCCAAGGAGATTCGGTGTGGGTTTTATTCCGCAATGCCCATGCGGAATAAGGACCATATTTGTCCCACACTTCAATCAAATCCTGCTCAACGTCGCGGTAATCATCCCAGTTGAAATCATCCGAGATGAACTCATCGGGGTCGATGGGAAGCTTTCCGTAGTGCTTAACGTCATGGTAGACATCTACGACTACTGGGCCATGTGCCCATGCTTCCATTCGTTCAGGAAAAAGCGGCAGACCATCAGAATTGCGCATATGCAGCCCCTTGGCGTAGTAAAGAAGCTTTTGAAGCTTGAGCTGCGTAATTTCTGCATCGTCAGTTTCATCAGCCCACGCCACGAACCATTCAGCTATTTGCCGCGCCGTATATTGTTCCATGTCTGCCCTCCTTCCAGTTCCTGCCAAGAGTACAACAGGCCCGAGACACGGCACCATCCCAACGTTCGAAACGACGTACAACGCACCCCAAAAAAGGACAGCATAAAAGGAATGAGCAATGGAAGCTTCGAATTGTGGGGCCACCGGGGCTCGAACCCGGGACCAACGGATTATGAGTCCGTAGCTCTAACCGACTGAGCTATAGCCCCGCGTATTCCCTGCATGCTTTTGCGCACACAGCGAATCCGCTCCCAGCAACATTAATCGGCGGGCCCAGAAAACGACAATTTAGGCCCCTGAAATCGCTGTCTGAACTTCGACAGCACTCTTCCGCCCTTTCACCGCCAGGGAGGAGCCAAGGCACGCTTCTGCTCACTTTTTAGTCGGGCTGGGTTCTAGGACGCTGGGTAAGCTGCCAGGCTTATTCCTCCTTTTTCATCCTTCTGGCTTGCCTGCGCGCGCGGCGTCGCGCGCGCTTTGCTGTGCGGATGTCCACGACCCAACGCGGAACAAAAGGCCACGGAAGCGGAATCCCAATCGCCCCCGTAAACCCAATAACCCCGATGACAAAAGCCGCCACGAGCGGAACAATCAGCACCGTTTCGACGGACTCGGGAAGGTTCGCACTTGCCAACAACCCTGTGACACCGGCCGCGCCCATAATGAGTGTGCCATAAGGATAAATGAAGAGGACGCCATCGCTTTCCGCGCCTGTTGCATCGGCTGAGTCGTACCACTCTTCTGATTGGGGATTCCTCCGCACGTACCGTATATAAAAGGTCCAGTAGGCCACCATGACCAGCACTAAACCGACGCATACGAGCAGCCCAGTGGTATCCCCGTCCATAGGATATGGCCTCCTGTGGTTGCTAGTTGCGGTATGTAAACAGACGCTACCAGCCGCCACTAAGATGAGTCCGAAATCCGGATGCGGGCACGCACCCGGTTCTAAAACAGCCGTCTATGATCCGGCATGCGTGAGCCTGTAGTGTCGCGACCATGAGGCTCCTTTCCTTTAGCGTGTCCAACTTCCGCAGCATCCGCGCCACGCAGACGCTTTCGCTGTACCACCATTGGCAGCACTCCACCGCGCCGAAGGAAGGTTGGGAGCAGGTCAGCGACCCCATCACCGTCCTTATCGGCCCCACTGCATCCGGAAAGAGCAGCGTCCTCAACGCCCTCGCCTTCGCACTGCTTGCCATCGAGTCCTCTGCCACCGCCTGGCTTGCCGACGCCCCACCCAACCAACTCCCCCACGCCCCTTACCGCCTGGATCCCCGCACGCAGCGCTTGCCCAGCACTTTTGAGCTGGAGTTCGAACTCGATGGTGTGCGCTATCTCTACGGCTTCCAGTGGAGTTTCACCGGCGTGCATGCCGAGTGGCTCAGCCGCATGCCATCAACCAGGTGGAGCCCCTGTTTCGTGCGCACCCGCGGTGAGGAGGTGCAGTGGACGCGCTCCTTTATGGATAAGGGGGATGTGGCCAAGCTCGGCCCCGTGACAGACACCGAGCTGATCCTCTCGGCCGGCCTGCGCGATGGGCACCCCGTCCTCGCCCCGCTGGCCCGCGCATTGGTGCACGACGTGGCCTACCTTCCGCACGGGCATACCGCGATGAGCACTGCCTCCCGCATCACCAGCCTCATCCGCACCGGCAAGCTGCGCCTGCATGAGGCTGCCGCCCTACTTCGCGCGGCCGATGCCGGTATCCACTCCGTACGCCTCAACCAGGACCGCATCCCGGAGCACGTCTTCCGCCAGATGCGCCCGGTCATCGACGCGCTCAGCCGCAGCAACGCCCGGCTCCGCCGCCCCGACGAGTTCAACGCCTACTCCGATGCGGAGATTGAATCCCTGCTGCACGCCATCATCGTGGAGCACAAGTCCGATGATTCCTTCTACGAGCTGAAGCTGACCGATGAATCCGGTGGCACGCAGAACTGGATGGCCACCGCTCCCCTGGTTCTCGATACTCTGCGCCGCGGCGGGATCCTGGTGGCCGATGAGCTGGATTCCGCCCTGCGCCCAGCGCTCCTTGACTTCATCATCCAGGCCTTCCGCGAGCCCAGTATCAACGTCAACGGCGCGCAGCTCATCTTTGCCTCCCACACCTTCAGCGTCCTCGAGCGCGCCGGCGAGCTGGGCCTGCACCCCGAGAGCTTCTGGTCCGTGGAGAAGACCTCCGCCGGCGAATCGGAACTGCACAACCTCAGCGACGCGCCCGTGTCCCTGGGCAATCCCGACGCCACCCACCACTTCCTGCGCGAGCGCTACGGCACCGCCTCACGCGAGACGCTCAATGCACTCAAGGAGCTGGTCACGGCTAGCGCATGAGCTAGATTGCGCTTGCTCTGGTATTTCAAACTGCCTAGATGTACCTAGACCAGTCATGCATGTCTAAGTGCGCTTGAATTGCTCGAGCTTTAAACTTTATTCTCTTTTTCTCTAGAGGGTTATCGGCATACTGGAGTAATTCTTCAGCTGCTTCGCGTGCTTGATCGGGAGTAAGCACCATTTCAATAGGGGTACTCTGGTTCACCGCGAGATACAGGTAAATAAAGCGAGTTCCGTCAGGAGTCTTTCCAACCCCTACAAAATAGTCTTCCCCTTCATCCGTTATTTTCGTTACGCTAAACCCTGACGGTAGATTACCGGCGTTCCCTAGGAAAGGTGCCACCAAAGACCGCAAAGCATCTGCGATTTCAGGCACGCCAACTTTTTCACTGACTATTCTTTCCACAAGATGCTCAGAGGCATCTGCATCAACTTTTCCAAGCAGGGGCCCTACTGCCAAGTTCAGCCTGAGAAACAACCAGCAAGCCGCCCAGCCAGTCCGCTTGTTACCATCGAAAAGACTTTGCGTGGTGCAGAAAGAATGCAGAAGTGCTGCAGCTTTATCCCAAGCGGTTGGAAACGCGTCTCTCCCGAGAACAGTAGTCACCGGTCGGTTTACATTTGCTTTAAACTGATTTGAATCACGGATTTGCAGAGGGGACCCACAAGCCAATTCTCCGACGATTAGGACTTCCTCTTCGTCGGGATAAATGGTCAAGCTAGACGGCGGTTAAGTTCCGCGGACCAATTGGCGATCTCCCGCCCTAAGTACTCAACGTAGCGGCGACGGTCTTCCTCATCCATATCTTGGACCTGAGTTACAGAAGTATTAATGTGGTCAGGTTTTGAAACGGTCGACTTTGTCAATTTAGTCCCTCCTTCGCCCTTTAGTAGTCAGCACCTGCTTATCTCAGAGATTAGCACTCGTTGGAGAATCTGCGTAGAGGAAGTCATCAACCCTCCTATCCCAGCATGACACTTACACCTGAAGTGTCTTTCACCTTTCAGTGAGACTCTTCTCAAGGACAACCGAGTTGTGTGCGAATGCCTAGAGGTGCATAGAGGCCGCTCCAATGCTCCACTTGCTGCGTATGCCCGGTACACCTGCCAGAATCACGGCTTGACTGTTAAAGCACGCACTCCATCACTGCTCCCAGAAGGCCCTCCACAAAGCTCTGGAGCCTACGCGGCTCCAGGCGACAACGTTCCGGTAGCCGGCTCGTCGTACGCTTATTCTAAGCAATACAACACCAAGCCGACAAGGCTCTTACCCGCACACCGTCCGATAAACTAGTTCCGACACACAAGGAACACGCACCATGACTGAACAGGAACGCCTCCAAGCACTTGAAACTCGCGTTAGCGAATTGGAGTCCCAGGTGGCCCAACTACTGCAGGCCCTCGGTCATGCTCCTTCGCGCCCTAGTACTGCAGTCACACCGCCGCCGGCGAACGTTCACTCTGAAAACCGCTCACCTGAAGAGAAAATTGCCCTCTTCATGGATTACTTCACTGGGAGGACAGATGTCTACGCAGTAGCCAAAAATACTGCGGGAAAGAAGGCTTGGTACCCGGCTAGCAATGGCTACTATGACCGAAGAAATCCCAACCTAAAGCCCCTGACACCGAAGGTGATCGAAGGACATCTGCGCCGTGATAATCACTTTCACGTTGGGCTTTATCCACTGTGCACAGATGATAGTTGCCGGCTGTTGGTCTGCGATTTTGATGATGACGACTTCAAGCAAGCCGCCCGCGCCTACGCGGAAGAATGCAAGAACCAGGGCCTCGACCCGCTCATAGAAGTATCGCGCTCTGGGAACGGAGCTCATGTCTGGGTATTCTTCGACGAACCTATTCCCGCCGGCCTCGCTCGGTCCGTGGGCATCGGGCTTCTTGCCAAGGCTAGCCCGGATTCCTACTTCTCCAGTTTCGACCGATTCTTTCCATCCCAAGACACGCTGCCGGCTAAAGGCCGTGGCTTCGGCAACCTGATTGCCCTCCCATTAGCAGGCCACCATCGATCCGAAGGCACAACAGTCTTCGTCGACAATGATTTTCAACCATTGCCAGACCAATTCGAAGCTTTGGCAAGAACGAAGAAGGCGACGCTTTCCGAGCTCAAGAGAATCTACGCTGCGCTTCAGCCCGATCCCGAGACATCCCTTCCTCAGGCACCCACCCGCGCAGAACTAAAGAGACTCAAGGCCTCGGGAAAGGTCCACGTCACCCACGATTCGCACGTCCACGTCGATTTATCGGGCGTCGACGCCACCACTCGTACGGCCCTGCGGCACCTAGGTGCTATTGCTAACCCGCAGTTCTATATCAAGCAGGCCCAGCGTTTCTCCACTTTCGGCACTCCACGGATCATCGTACGTTTTGATGAGAAGGACCAAGTCCTCACGCTCGACCGTGGCACGCTCGATGACGTCATCGACATCTTGAAGACTGCCGGATATACCGTCACACGCCGCGGACGTACGCCCAAACCTCAGCGCATCGATGCGTCATTCGCCGGTGAACTACGCCCCTACCAGCACTCCGCCGTCAAACAGATGCTCAAGCACAAGTCTGGAATGCTCATTGCTCCTCCTGGCACCGGGAAGACCGTCATGGCATGTGCAATCATCGCCCAGCGTCAAGTTCCCACTGCGGTGATTGTTCCATCCAGGGAGCTTGCTACCCAATGGCGCCAAGCCCTCAAGCAGTTTCTTCCAGACGTTCAGGTTGGGCAATACTCGGGCACCAAGAAGAAGCTCAGCGGAGAGATAGACATTGTCACAGCTCAGTCCATCAGCCGTAGCGATTCCAAGACTGACTTTCTCTCCAGCTATGGCCACATCATCGTTGACGAATGCCACCGAGTCGGCGCTGCGGGTTTAACCAACGTCCTCGCGCACCTCAACGTTCGCTTTATGCTCGGAATGACCGCGACGCCTTACCGCTCCGACGGCCTCGATAAGCTTCTTCCCCTCATTTGCGGCCCTATCCGCCATACCGTCGAGCTCGAACGCCCCGGACGCCGCGATTACGTAGTCCACAACACCGAGTTCACGTACAACTCCCCTTACCTGTTCTGGCCCGACCTCGACACCGCTCTGGCGGCGGATGAGGACCGAAACCGCCTCATCGCCGATGTCATCACACAAGCTGCGCAGGACGAGCACACGGTCCTCGTCCTGGTGAAACGACGCGAACACCTCGCTGCCCTCAACGCCCTGCTTACCGACGCCCCCTTCCCCGTCCTCCAACTTCATGGCGGGCAAAAAGCCACTGAGCGGCAAGCCGTCCGTGAACAAATTGCCGCAACACCGCATTTCGTCCTTTTAGCCATGTCCCAGGTGGCTGGCGAAGGCATTGATCTTCCTGCACTGGACACTCTTGTGCTGGCCGCCCCAGTAAGCTTCCGCGGCGTTGTCATTCAGCAGGTTGGCCGAATCACTCGCGATGCCGATGACAAAGAGAACATCTCCGCCACCGTCCACGACTTTCTCGATGCCAACGTCCCTGCCCTCGCCACGGCTTTCAGGAAGAGGAGCTCGACCATAGCCAAGCAGGGATTCACTCGCGACAACAGTTAGAGCCCCGTGCTCGACAGATTCCTACTAGATTAGGGGCCGTACACAACTGAAATCCTTGTTGGACAGCCGGATGAATCGGAGCAGCACAGTGGCTGAATTTGTAATCACTTACAAACGTCGCTCAGGCGAGTCTTTCCTCAAACAATTCTCGGACTCGACTCAAGCGCTTAAGGAACGCCTCCGCCTCGAAGCAGCGATCGACGATCCTGATATTGCGATCGCCCACATCTCGGCGCCCTCCTTGGAGTCCTTGAAAAAGTCTCATTCCCGGTATTTCATGGGCAGCGTTGAGATAGAAGTCAACTAGGTGGACGTAACCTAAAGCTGCACCTACATCTCCGTCGCTATGGCTTGACTATTACAACCTGCACGGCGGAGTGCTTGGTGCGATTGTCAGCGAGAAGGCAAGTAGGGGGAGACCGACATGGTCACCTTAGTCGAGTTAAATCCTCTCGCTTGTAGGAATTCCTTCGTCGCCCTAATTTCTTTTCTAGTCGCACCTGGCCCCAACCGCACATGCGCAAGGTGAGGTATGTTGGCTTCACCGCGCACGGGAGCTGATCCAAATCGGGTCTCTAAGTAAGGAACAATCGATTTTTGCGTCGCACGAAAGTGCGACAAATCACCACGGTAATCATGATAGATTGCACGGACTTCTCGTTCATCCTTGAAACTGGGGTGCTTCAAATACGAGCACACTAAACGAGCGGTACGCCAGAAATCGTCTGCGGTTTTTGAGGGATTTTCTTTAATTCCCGTCGCAGATTCAGGAAGCGACTCTTTTCGCATGGACCGAAGATAGAAACTGATTAGCTCATCAAGCTGATCGATCTGCAGATCAGGATCATAGAGGACTTTTCGCCACCCCGACGAAATGTAACAAGGATTCCAAAGTTTCATGTACTCCCAATTACCCAATTCAAACGGGACGAGTTTTCGATCTCGGTCGACGATCTGCAGGTCGTACTGCGCGCAAATACCTACTGCCACGCCGCCACCGCCTGCATAATGCGCCCATTGGTTTAAGAAATCACCCTCGACGCTCGCAGAAAGCAAATAAAATTGACTGGTTTGGGACTCGAAGAAACCAGATGAATCCTTGAAGGCCTCAAGGATATATTTGAGGTTTGCCTGTTCCTCAACACGCTTTTCTTCCGCAAGCCTTTCAGATAGGCGTCCAATTAAAAGTTCTACACCATATTTAAGCTCAGTAGGATCGTTAAGAAAGTCAGCATTCGTGGCCCATAATCCTTCGGATTCAACAATCCCCTTGAAGCCTTGCACATCCGTGTAGTGCCAAACAATCCCCTCAAGAACGGCTTCTGTGGTGGGGATTTTTAAAAGCAAATCCAGCCCCTTCTAAAAACTAAAACAAGTAACTTCGAAAATCTTTATCTCATTTTACATTGGATCGGTTTACAGGCTGACCGCGCTACTCTTTGGCTTACAAAATACGGAATCACGACAATGTTCCTCCACACCGGTATCAAAAACCCACATGACAGGCCAGAATGAATCGGCGCACTTTTAGATTCGAATGCAATCGCTGGAGCGAGAGCGGGCAGGGAAACTCTTCCCTATCAGCTTTGCGCAGTCTCTTTTACAAGTCTCGGTCTTCCGCTCATGCGCCCGCTCAAAAAGGATTGACTAACCAAGGTTTTAGGCTTGCCAATTTCAGGCTTGCCCGGGCGTGCGATAGCGGCAATAGTTTGCGACCAATTCGCACCAACTTCACCCTGAATCATATTGACTCAAACCTGATTCACGTGTTTAATCGAAGTCAACAAGGAGCACAAAATGAACATCCCTACCGACTTCGGCGAGCGCGTCCGCATGCAGCGTCAGCTTCGCGGACTCAGCCAAAGAGAGCTCGCCGCCATGACCGATGAAATTCTGTCCCAGCCCACCCTGGCCCGACTGGAGAAGGGCACCGCTACGCCAACTCTCCACCACATCATGGCCCTCGCGTGGGCTCTAGGTATCGATGCCGCTGAGCTTGTGGACACCACCCCGCTCTCCCAGCGGGTCCGCGTTGCAGCCCGTGGCCACCAGGCCAAAACCGAGGAAGCAACACAAACTCTTCTGCCTTATCTCCAGCTACGAGTGAACCTGGATAGCACACATGCCTAATTCAACGAGCCCCTCTCAACAGGGCGTTGACCTGGCTGCTGGTTTTCGCGCGAAGCACGATCTCGACTTGGGGCCTGTCGGCGACATCAACAATCTCATGAAGCTCGTTGACGCTGACTTCATCGTGCTCGACTTGACGGATGGCCTCGATGCACTGACTCTTCGCGATCCTGCTTCAGGTGCCTTAACCGTAGGGATCAGCACGAGTAATAATCCTTTCCGACAGCGTTTCACTGTCGCCCACGAAATCGGGCACATCGTGGCCGGAGACATCACGGAGGATGGCGCTTCCTTACAATGCGACAAGACCCTGCCTTCCGAAACACGCGCGAACACCTTTGCGCGCTGCGTACTCTGCCCTGAAGAAGCGTTGCAAGAGCTGCCTCCGTACGCAGATACGGAAGAGCTATTGTCTGCAGTTGTCCAACAATTCCAAGTCTCTCCACACGTAGCAGCCATCCAGCTGCACCAAGCAGGTCTTATCTCGAAAGACATCAAGGAAGAACTAAAGAATCACACCGCCAAGGGACTCGCCTCCCGCTTCGGATGGAAAGCCACGTATGACCATGCACGCAAAATTGCTGCTTTGCCACGTGCTTCCGAAAGGCTCGTTGCTGATGCCTACAAGGCCTACTCCCAAGGACTCATCACCCTATCGACTGTAGCCTTCGCCGAGCAGGTAAGCCCCGAAGAAGTAGCGGATTCAATGTACGCCGACCGGAGTTCTGTCAGCCAAAATCTCACAGGCCAGCGCGATATTGAGGCTGACCTGGATGATTTCTTCGCCAACGAGTAGTTTCACCATGACTAGAAGGTTCATCTTTGCGGACACCAGCGTGTTGCTGAATTTCATCTGCGCCGGCGAGCAGGACCTCCTTTTCAAATTCGTGGGCGATGAGCAGCTTCTCGTGCCCACGGCAGTCAGAGACGAAGTGCACCGAAAGCTAAAAGAGACTCGGTTCCAGTCCGGCTTCCGAACATGGGCATCACTCATTACGCATGGACACGTGCACGTGCTTGACGACGACAAAGATCGCCTCTTCAAACACATCCGTCTATTCGCGGGCCCCAGATTCTCAATCCAGGGTGGAATGGCAAAGAACCTGGGAGAATACGTCGCAATCGCTCACTGCCTAGCGCTCCTTGAGGAGGACCCTTCGGTGAGTACCGCCATCATCATTGATGACGAAGACGCGAAAGAGCTCATACACAAGCGACAAGCAGCAACAGTCTTCAGCACCGAAGCCGTACTTCTCCGCTGTGTGAAGCTCGGTATCCTCACCGACCGCGGCCAATCCCGCAAGGTATGGGAGAAGCTCTCAAAGTTCGATGTTCTAGCCCCTTTTGAAACAACTCGTTTGAACGACCGCACGGTCTACCCGGCGCGCAAGGAGACTAAATGACCCTCACCTGCCAGTAGCCCGGTGAGGGTCGAGCAGCTGTACATGATGTAGGGCTGCTCCTGACTAAACTTTGCCTCATTTAACACCATTCAGTCAAGAGCTTCAGTGCTATCACCCCCAACGCCGCCTTCGATACTCAACCCGAACTGGAATCTCGTCTGGCTCTAATGGCCTGTCCGGCGTCTCCCGGATGGTATATGGCGTTATCTGTTCCGCGAGTAGTTCGTGCCGGTACATTTTGGCAATCTCTGGCTCATTCTTTTCGATATGCTCAATTAGCCGCTTAGCCAAGTCAAAAAGCCTTTCTCCCTCTGCTTCAGCCGCTATTTCTCGTTCGTACTTCCGCACCGCAGCAAAACCGCACCATTCACGCCAGAGTTCAAACATCGGCCGGTAGTGCTCACAATAGAATTCCCATTCCCATCGCGCAGAAATAATTCCGTGATGCTCTCGGAGCTTAAATTTCCACTCTTTCTCTTCTTTTGCCACGACCTCAAGCACTTCATCAGGAGAGACTTCCGCGAATCTTTGCACAATGCGGACTCCGCCCAAGGGAGATATTTGCAGTCCTTCTTTGCAGGGGGCGGTTAGAACACCCTCCAAAAGCACGTCCAATGGGGAATCCACTAGTACTTCAAGAGCTCTCGGATCGGTGATTATGAAATCATCGCCGCTTCCCAGCTCCATGGCTTCTCCTAGGCGGCAACTCTCAATCATGAAGCTTGCGGCACTATCTTGCTCTTCCCCACCTCGTTGCGCGTGTAACCTCACCTGATGATTCACGAGTTCATCGATCTCAGCAGCCTTCGCCCATGGTCCTTTTATTCGCGGACGTGAGACCTTTCGAATGGATCCGTCCTCAAGCTGTAGGCTATACCGGAATGAAGCCTTTCCAGAGGGCTCGATGTCAACCACCTGCGCCTTCAAGGATTGCCCCTCGATAGAATCACTTTCTCGAAACGCAACTACGTCTCCAACCTCAGCTTGGTCCACGCCCCTTACCCCATTCCTTGTGCCATCGTGTGTGTCCTAACTGTTACCGCAAAGTCAAGTGCCAGCTCATACGGTCTGCGCTTTACTCATCGTTAGCTCGCTGCTTACCGTCCGACTGTGCGCGGTTTAGGCCGAGTGAACCTTAGCCGGGTCAGCAGAAACAGAAGCCTCGCCTTTCAAGCCGCCCACGAAAGCAGAAAGCACCCCTCGCTCTTCCATGTCCACCAGGATGTCTCGGATAGCTAAGATTTGCATAGACACTCCCCGCCCCTCGGATTCGGCGTCAGCGATCACTCTCGCCAGCGCATCAGCCACGCTTTCCGACGCCCCAATCTCCACGCAATGCATCCCCCGCTGCAGTCCTTTCTCCTCACGGAATTCCTTGGACCCAATTGCTTTATCGGCCGGCAAGTCAAGATAAGACAAGCAAAAGTAGTCAGGCAGCCCAGCACGTGTCAGATCACGCAGGAATCCGATGGGTTTGGTGACTACTGGAACTGGAAGCGTCACCGAAGAACGGAAGGGCGTGGGCTTGTTGCTCGAAAGCTTCTTTAGGTACCTCCTTGTACCCGGAACAGCGGCTTCTTCGAAGTACTCACGTTCAGCAGCGAGACTGAGGATGTCGGCAAAGGTTGCGGAGTACTTCCCGTCCAACAACGACACCGAGCCAGATCCGGAAGGGATCAGCGAGTTCCGTGAGTTATCGGACATCGCCCCCTGATACCCAATGATCATCTTGTTGTCTTTGGTGATGACCAGAGTTGAGGAGCCAATCACGTTGGCAGCATTGCTTTCGATGAAGTTGACGAGCTCACCAGTTTCAGGGTTAATAATCAGGCTGTTGCCGTCGTAAATGAGCTCCTCATATCCTGGGGTGAAGTAGAGATTATCCACCACAAGATTGCTCGTGATGTGATCGAAATACCCAATGGGATGTACCTGAATCACGGCACTATTCTCATCTGGGTCGCATGCGAGCCCCAACAGCTTTCCGTTGAACATCGCCCGCCCTTTGGCATAGTGGCGGCGCAGGTTAAGGTACTTGAACTGCTGTAGCTTGCTTGGTAAGCGATATTTAAAGGACGAGTATTCCCAAGGTTTTTCTAGCCCGCCATTCTGAATGAACTCATCAATGTGTTGCGACTTCAGAAACAGCCTTCCCCCAAAATCTTCCATCCTGTACCCCACCGACTTCTGATATTCAGACAGCTGCGCTTCACTCAATGCCTTAACTGTGCGTGCGCTCAGTGACCGGACAGCGTAGGAATAACGGTCCTTACTCTCCTTAGAAACCGCCCCAAGCCAGTACAGGACAACCACGACGGCAACAGCGATTGTCGCCGTGATGAGCACGGATTCCGATACTGCCGACGCCTCCCACATCGCAGTAAGGACCGGAATGGCAATCGTGAGCGGAGCGAGGAATTTAGACGCATCCGCAACCGATACTGACTCGATCAACAAACTAATCCACGATAGACTCGCACCTTTCCATCGGCGCAATGCATGGAAAACCGTTGCTTCTTGGTGTTTCTGCTGCACAGGGAATTAGCTTAGCTCACTAATCCAGAATCAACGCCGCCGTCTCCTCCGGCGGCAGATCCTTCAACTGCCGACTCTTGATGGCCCACGACACCAGCCCCAGCACAATCCAGACCGCCAACACGATGAGCGGAGCCGTTCCCAACATGCCAGGCGAACCCGGGACAAAGAGCAGCGCCAAGAACCCGACGGAGAGAATACACCCGGCTAGCGCGAAGTACTCGTAAAACTTGTTCGGCGCAATCGGCTTAGCCATCCCAGGAACCTGCCCGGTACGCGCAATCTTCCATGCACTGAAGCAGGTATAGAAGTACGCCACCGTGATGCCGGCACTGGACATGTCGACGACCCACGACAAAGATGCGCGCCCAAACCACGGGGTCACCAAGCACACCGCGCACACCAAGAGAATCGCATTGCGTGGGCTGCGCTGCTTACCATGTAGCTCACCCAACCGGCTTGAGACCAGGTTGGCACGACCAAGAGTAAACAACACGCGGCTTGCCGCAGTGAAGAATCCGTTAAGTCCAGTAAGGACTCCAGCACTAACAGCTACAACCATGAGAACCAAGCCAGCTGGTCCCATCACCTCGCTAATAGCTGCCGCCGGCGGCCAAACCTCCCCTTCGAAAGCATCGTGACGAGTTCCCACAGCGATGGAGGTTGCGAGCATCATCGCCAAATAAATCAAGGTCGCCGCAATGACTCCCCACATCAGAAGGCCTAGTGCTTTCTTCGGCGAGAAACTGAACTCGCCCGCCAGCTGCGGAATGGAATCAAAGCCCACGTAGGCCCACGGGGCAAAAGCGCTGATGGTCGCAACCGCTGCTGCCGGCGGGACGTCGACGGGGAAAGCAGGGGCAAGCGCCGGGCGCTTGGCGACGTAATAAATCACCATCCACGCCAAGACAACCACCACCGCCACAATCATGATCACAACGGCAAAGGACTGAAACTTGCCAGGAAACGCACCCCTCATGACCAATTCAAGGAACGTGACGCGGAAGACAAGCGTGACCGTCGACGCATTCAACGGGACGACGCAAGACTACCCCAGTGTCAACGCCCAGCCTGCGATAAACGCGTGAGTCCGGCCGAGCGCGGCCATAGCAAACGCCACCCCACCACCAGTCAGCGGCAGCGCACGAATAGTAAAGCCGTAACTCAACCCAATAATAGCAATCATCAGGCCACCAACGACAAAGCCGATGACCGTTCCAGCAAGCCCCGCTTTCTGCATCCCGTCGAAGGGCAAGATATAGGCGTCTCATCCGATTGTCGCGCCCAGTACCATGGCGAAGACCCATGAGGGTTGCAAGTTTCTCGCAGGATCGTATTCTCCGACGGCTGGCTTAATCCCAGACTATTCACCGCTTGCGCAGAAGCTTGCGGACTATCCCAGCGCGCGTTTCTGGCAAGCCGAGAGATTATACTGGGTGCGCTCGCGAGATGACTCGTACTCAGTCTTGCTGCGCCTGCGGCACTTTACCTAGTCCCCAGGACCGCTCAATTTCGATCCCCTCACCAATGCTTACCGACGGCGCTGTTTTCATCCCTTTCGTCGTCGGCTTCAACACCGCCCGCCCACACTGCATTGCGAAACCTCGTCATACCTGGTCCCAACGTCAGCCCCGCCGCACTTTGCCGCCTGAGTTCCGAAGGACAGCGAGACTACCGTCTACCTTTCGATTACCCTTGAGAAATGCGTTTAGTTACTACAAGGGCCGAACTAAAAAATTGGACAACTCCATAGGAGCTTTCACCCCACCGGATTCCAATCATTTCCCCCTGCGCCACCACGGACTAGAATTTGAGCCCACCACCTTCTTATGCAAAAAGGATCCCCATGCGCCGTCTATCCCGCTCCGGAAAAGCACTAGTCGCCCTTACGGTCACAACTTCGATTTTCGCTGTCCAAGCTTCCACGCCAGCGCCCACGCAAGCCCAACAAGTACCTGCTTTCCAGGCACCTACCCTGCCAGAGTTCAACGAAGAGCATGCACGTCAAGTAATTTCCGCACTGGTCGCACTTGCCGCAGGAGTAGGCGGACTAGCACTCATTGCAAATCTTCTGCCAGGTATTGGTTCTTCCCAAAGCTCTAAGTCAAGCTCTACTTCACGGTCAACGGCAACCACGACTGCCTCCAGCAGTGCGGTGCCTACTACCTCTACACAGCCGACGAAAAGCGCTACCCCGGCACCGACCACACCCCTAATCCCTTCCCCAAGCTATATTCAACACGTTGCTGAGATTAGAAAGCGTCTAGCTACCAGTACCGACAAATCCCCGCTGTGGGCATGGACTGCTCCTCGCGGCCCTCAGCTCAAACTCCCGACTCATGAAGGCAGCGGCCAAGCCACCCACCCTTCAGTTCTCTATTTTGAGCAAGGCTGGAACGGTTGGAAGTACTGGATGGCCATGACCCCGTACCCGGCTAGCGATGAAAGCTCTGAAGATCCCAACCTCGTCGTCTCCAACGACGGTACAACGTGGCAGGTTCCCAACGGTCTAACAAATCCTCTCGACGACCAGCTTGGCAAGCCCAACCCGCATAACTCTGATACCCAGCTTGTCATGGCACCTAGCGGCGAGATGTACCTGACGTGGCGTACGGTGGATCGCCCTAACGGCAAGACAAACCGCATTTTCCTGATGAAATCTACCGATGGCATTCACTGGTCTGATAAAGAAGAAATCTGGTCGGGTGAACCACAGTTCATGTCCCAAGCTCTCATCTGGACTGGGCATAATTGGCGGCTCTACGGCGTAGCTAACCGTGCTGGTAGAGCAAATCAAATGTTGTTTTATGAAAGCTCGGATTTGAAATTTTGGTCGCCGCCTACCACCGTCCGCTTTGAACCAGCGCTCAAGTCTGACCAACGTCTGTGGCACATAGATGTCCAGCTCTACGAGGGAGAGTATGTTGGTCTTGTCCATATCATCCCCGGCACCGTTAAGCGGGGGAACCTATATCTTGCGAGTTCCAAGGACGGAATCACCTGGAAGCGTTCTGACACCCCGATTATCTCCCATGAGGAGTCTGGATACCCTAATCTCTACAAGTCTGCCCTTGTCCCGCACAAAGGCGGTGGGGATTTAAACTTCGAGCTTTACTACTCCGGTTTCAGCGAAGGCCGTGCAGACTGGCGTATTAACCGCACTGTAGTGGAACGCATCACCGCGGAATAAGTCCACCGTCTGCATATCCGCGTCCAACAGGCACAGATAATGCACGAACGCATTTATTCTTTACGTCGTACTCAAAACGATATGTGTGTGTTCCTCGAACAATGCGCAATACTCTTTTGTCTTCCCCTTGACCTTTGAAAGTATATTCAATCTTCTCCTCGGGCCCTGCCACCACAACCGCAGTGACAAGGTTAAAGTCTTGGCTCGCACGTCCAAACCCCACGGTCCAAGTGTCCTCTGGCTGCTCATTTCTGAAAACAACACCGCGAAGCTGCTCACGGTCTCCACGAGCCAGATTTACATCCAGATGTTCGTAAAAGCGCGTTCCTTCTATTCCGTAGCGGATAAACACTAACTGTGTTCCATCAACAACAGAACGAAACTTCACAGTCTCATACTGGGACCCGACGTATTCGAACTCTGGAGCCACGTTCCACCGTTGTTCGGCGTATCTTGCCGTTCTAGAGGGAGGCAAACTATCCACTACAACGAAAGGTCCACAATCTGTAAAACATACACTGCGCTTCCACGTCAGCCCTCCCCAAGCATTGTCTTCAAGATCAAACGCGGACCAAGTAGTCTCTATCTGGCGTTTTACCAAACGCGAAGCAGCGCCGGTATCATGCGCCTTTCCACGTACGGTAAGCACATTATGCGCTAGACGGCTCTGCGCGTAAGAACGCATCTGACCGCGCACGTAACCTGGATGCCCCGCATCCACGATAATATTCCGACCACGATCCCAGAAAGTCAACGAAAGGTGGTCAAAATGCCCATGTATGTCGCGCGCCGGCCCAAAACGCAATGAATAATAGCTTTCCAACCCACTAGGTCGACGTTGCCCGAACCCTGAGCGCCCAAACACATAGCCGGCGCTATACACTTTGACACGGGGGATTTCCGTGCCTTTAGCTCCATTGGACAATGCAAATTCCAGAGCTCCCCCCCGCACGAATTCTGGACGCCGCGGCATAGAATCACCGACTTCCACATAGGTCCCGTCAGGTGTGAGGGAATGCGCAATAAACTCCTCCAGCGGTTTCTGTTTAGCACGGAGCTGCTCAACGCCTGGTCGCCCGTAAAGCTCCAGTGCGAGGACGGCGGTCTGTCGGAGACGCTCAATGTAGCTAGCGTATTCTGGCGCTTGCTCATTGATGGCGCCTTCCTCGTCGATCATTACCTCAAGACACGCCAAGATTCGTTCGGCCCCAGTTGATAGCATCGACTCTTCGCTCAGCCTGCCTCCCACCACCAGCAACGACAGTGCCTGTGCAAGACCGTGGTTCCAGTAGCCATCAAAATGCTTCATAAGCCACTGCCCGTGGTATTCAATAGCCTCCCGCAACCATTCATCCTCAGGGAAGACTTCACTAAGCACGCTAAGCGACGCCGCTCTAATCGCCACCGCATGCCCACCCCAAACATACTCATCGTCCTCCCAGTCAGGCGACGACAAGTTCATCAGCCACCAATCCCTTGCCACCTGCTTAGTGAACTCTACCCCTTCAGAGACTTCTTCAGCCCACTCGGACTTTGGGCGCTCTAATGCGCGGTCGACGATGAAGTCAATCCAGTTCAATGAATGCACATAGAAACGAACAGTGGGGTGCAATTGTTGTGCTTCAATTTGGGGCCAAAACGGCTTTGCAGGTTCAAAGTCAACAGGATTATAGGAATGAATCACCAGCTTACCGCTGAGGACGCCGAGAATAGTATTAATACGGCCGAGTCCGCCAGAGATGACGATGGAGCGTCCGCGGTTCGGGGCAGTGTAGAGCGTCACAGGGTTCCTTTCGATGGTGACATTTATCGGACAAATCGGAGCCCAGGCACTTAATCAGTCAACCACTTCTTCGAAAGCCATTGATCAACAAGCAAGGTCCTAAATAACCGAATGAGGACGTTTTTTCTTCCGACGCGAGAAGGATGCGACTTCACTGCGGTCGCCTCATCACACTTACTTAGTACAAGGATTTTGTCCACAAAGTCAGCATCCAAAATCGATTTCACCTCTGTCCAATTGTCACTAGCAACAAGAAAACTTGCTACCGAGGTCATCGGGGTCGAGCGAAAGCTATCAAAGCCCGGACCATTATCGCTTAGCCTATGAATTCTCCCGCGGAACGGCTTTGGCGGTTTCCTTCGTAAATCATAAAAATCGCCAGAAATGCCCTCCAACGGGGCGGTTGCTTCGAACTTAAAAGCTCCTCCCCGGGCGGTCGGGATCTTGAGAGCATCTTCCCAGATCTGAGATAGTGCCAAGAAGCCAGTTACGTTCTGCATTCTGTTCAATGCGGGGAGAACATCAGCAACCGCTACCACTTCTGAATCACAGAATGGATACATAACTTGTGAGTCAGCATCAGCCTGAACCACGTGCGCTTGCAAGTACCTTGAAGAGCGTAGGTCCCTTCCGTGCATATATAACAACTCCAAATTCGTTTTCGCTGGAACTGACGCCATCCAGTTTTCAAAAACGCCGAAACTGTATTGGTTTAGTTCAGGTCGAAGTATCTTGGCGTTCGTTCTAGAAAACCGCTCGTACACATAATCAAGTGATTTCGCATTGGTCTTGTCCATGACCCCCTTAAACAAAGGCCACTGCCCCGCAACCAAGTTTTCTCCTACTTCAATTGGAGAAGCATTTTGGTAAGGAGCCACTAGAGCTTCCGAGGGAATAAACCCTTGCGAATCTGCAATCGACTTAAGCATCGATCCAACGAAACTGTTTGGGTCATTGGCACCAGGAATGACAGCCATATGCTTCACACCAGCAACATCTGCAAGTTGAGCAGCAACCATCACTTCCTCAGATGTAGCTTCGCCCTGCGTGACTGCAGTAATGTTTACGTCGCTGCGCTCCCTAAACAGGCCTAAGATAATGCGGCTGTCAAGACCCCCAGAAAGGCGAAGCTGGATATGATCGGTTCCCCGACGCTCAAGCGCTCGTTCCGTCGCATTGAGAAAAGCGGAACTAAGCTCGTTCGCACCAGTAAACCAACGATTTTCTCTCTCTTCGAGTGATATTTCGACTTGGCGTGGAGCAGGGCCAATATGGATAGCGCCCCCAGTTACTCGAAGTGAAGATCTTGGCGCAAGGGTCCTAACCCCTCTAAACGGCGTAACCCCCGAAATCGAGTACCCGAAGTTCAAGTACTCGTACGCATACTTCTCTTCGAGACTGACTAAAGACGAATTACCGTCACTCATTGCCAAGGCGATGAACAGAGGACGATTGGAAATATAGGTAAACTCATCATCCTGCCCATAATGAATTGCTTCAAGAGTTGGGACTGTATTCCAAGCGAACACTCGGTTTGTACTCTTATCACCTGTAATTGCGGCATAGCTGCCCCACACAGGACTCTCGTAGCGAATATCGCCGGCATGGGTCGAGATGCTGTCGATCAATGGCCCTGAATGAAGCGGATTTGTTGCAAGGGCCCACCGGCCCTTTTTTTGTGCAAAACATGGCTTACCTTGCTGGGCCTCCGTTTGCCATACGACTGCTGTCGTCCCTCCTACGCCCAAACCACGAACTATCTCAGGCTTGCGCGAGTACCGACTTCCCAAATATTTAGCTATTTCTGGTAAAACGACCGCTAATTTGCGCTCGATGTCTTCAGAAGCATCACTCGCCCAAGTGCGAGGAATAATTGTAAGGTTCAGCATTAAATACTCCTTTAAGAAGTTGGATCAATGGCACGGGACTTCTTAGAAATCAAACTATCTTTCCGAGTCAGAGGAAAGAATGGAGTTCTCCAGAGATGCCAAATATTCTAGGTATTCCAAGGCTTTTTCCTCTTCAGGGAAAAACGCGTCTGCTGACGCCTGTAGTTGGCCGTTCGAAACCGCGCTGGCAACGCTTCTAATTTGCGCTCCAATCGTTGACACATCCACTGGTAAATGTGGCGGAGTTATCTCTAGCTCGTCAAGAATTCTAGGGTCGTATGCGGCCAGCACTGGGATCCCCTCTTGCATCGCGGCCAACGCTGCTGTTGTATGGAATCCGCTACCAATCCTATCGATGAGCATCGAAATATGCTTGTCACAGCCCTTCTGCGCGTCAACATCGACAAATCGGAAAAACTTGTTGTTCTCTCGAATTTGGGTCAAGGTTAGCTGGACCGGGCCCGGCCGATTTTCGGACAAAACACCAATACAAATTGGTTCAGCAGACTGCAGATCCTGCTTCTTAATTGTCACACGAGACAAATCGAAATTCGGGAGCCACTTAGAAGGAAGGTCTCGCTTCAAGATTCCCGGAGACGTAGACAGAATTGTCGCTCCACGCTTTCGGACAATTTCCCGTGCCGATTCACGATTTGCAGCGAGCCTCAGAAGTATTGACTTATCCAAGGATTCCCAATGGGAGCCAGGGGATAGTGCCATCTCTTCAAATGGGTCAGCTAGCTCATCTTCAGATTCAAATGCATAAAGGCTGATACCCGAACGCTTCAATTGGTGCTTGAGATTTAGTCCAGCCCCTAATACTCCTTCAAATAGCGGCTCATAATCTAGGGTAACGAGTCGATCGGCCATCTGGATAAGAAGTGTCCACGTGCGAAGTTGCTCATCAATCGAACCATTTGCACTTCCCAAAAGCAACCATTTAAGAGGCGCCTGCTGCAAGTAGATTTTCCCCTTCCAAGCGAGTGCAGCAGTTTCATCACTAGATGCCAGCAGCTTAAGCAGCGGATACGTTCGATTGAGCCTTGCTCGCCTAAACGGCGGCACTACAACAGGAATATCAGAAACTTGTTCGGTTTCAGATGATACTGCGACAAGGCCATTCCAAATCTGCTTTAGGATAACTTCTTGAGTCTCCCAAGAGTGCGCATCTCTAATCTGTGCAACTCTTTCTTTATAGGCAGGGAGATCTTGCAAAACCTCCCGTACCGCTTTAGCGAGAGAATGGGGATTACGATCCTCATGAACACTTCCCACCGCTGATTCACGGATAAAAGTTCCTTGGGCCTGCAGGTCGGTTCCAACGATTGGCAAACCAGCCTGAAGGTACTCACGGATCTTTGTAGCCAAAGCTTGGTGGTGTGCCCTGGTACTGTATAAGGGGCTCAACCCAATGTCGGCACTAGAAATATAGCTCGTCACGTGTTTCGACGGCACATAATCCACAATATGAACACGGTCTGATATGTTGTTCTTCTTGGCGAGACTCACTATCTCTGCTCGGGGAGCCTTATCTTTTGAGCCTACAAACGCCAAGTGCACGCCAGGCAGCAAACGCATGGCTTCAACCGCAGTAAAAATACCACGTCTTTCAGCAAGCTTGCCCACATACACAGCCAAAGGCTCATCGTCAATCCCTAGCTCTTTACGCAGAGAGCGGCGCTGAGGGTCTACATTTTGCAACTGCTTACCGCTAGGGGCGTTTACTACAATGCTCGGTGCACTTTCGAGATGGTGACGCCTTTTTAACTTGGTAGCTAGTTGATCAGAGACAGTGATGACGTGATCAGCGAACTGAATCATCTCAGCTTCAAGTGCGAGCCAACCATAACGGTGCCTCGCTGGTCCGCTAAATCGCTGTCCAGGCAGGTACTCATGGGCATCATAGATCCAAGGGACAACCACGCCTTCCTTTAATTTCTCCTCGTGGTACAACTTAGCGGCAGACATTGGATGGCGATCATGGACATGGATGATATCAGGCTCTAGTTCACGAAAAGCCCTGAGAAATAAGTCCTCAAAGCCGCTGATTTGAGGCCAAAGATAGGTAGCCTGCCCTGGTTGACCACTGCGAAGCCACAATTTTAGATTTTGCTTATTTATTTTGGCGCGTACAAAACTTTCCCTAGTATCAATTACGCGTTGAAATGCGGGGGCCAACTTTTCACTGAAGTCGAAAGTTGGTTCAACACTCTGGCTAAAGTAGTTCGGCGCGACCAAGCGAGGAAGGTTTCGCAATGACATGAGAAAGTCAAACTTGTCCTGTGCCCGCGTTTTGAAGTCCAAGACTTCAGTTCTGATCCTGCTATTCTCTTGGTCAATAAGATCTTCAACCGCAACTACTTCTTTTGGCTGACTACGACGCCACTCAAGGTATTCGCTCCAATCGGGGACGAGCCTATAGATTGGGATACGCTCGTATGAACCAAACATGCTGACATCGCGCTGCTTAATGCCTACGACTACGACCTCATAGCCACAATTGCGAGCGCTTACCGCCATTTTTTCAACACGAGAGTCGCCTTCTACCGTGTTACCGACAGCCATAACCATGAGTGGTTTCATTTTTCTCCAATCCCCAGCCAGTCCTTGATCGTAAGTGCTTTCACGCTACAACCGTTTCCGATCTAAAAATGCCGCTTCACCGCAGCTCTCTGACCGCAGTTACGGCGAGAGAAGTTATTTTTTCCAACCGCATTGCCCAGCTATGTTGTTTCCAAACCTCTTGCCAAGAAACAGAATTCTCCCTCTCCAGAGCACAATATATCGCGGCTTTCACTGCAGCGGCGCCATATTGAGTTCCAAATGTGACGCCTAGGCCACCGAACAGCCGATGTACCGGAGAGTCCTCAAAGCACAAGATGGGAAAGCCCTTTTCTAGATATGAAACGGACTTATAAGGAAACGCGCCCTTTCCATAATCCGATTCGAGAAGAAGTACGCCATAAGCTGTCTTAGTGCGTGGACGATAGTCCTTGAATTCGCCGTTTAAAACGCGGATGGAGGGAGAACCATTGATCTCAAGCCTTTCAAGCTGGTCAAAAAGTGCCTGTTCTTCTTGCGGTCGCACGACAAAATCGAAATAAGCCGAAACGGCTCCGTTTGTTTCATCAAGGAAAGCAGCTACGGCTTTGAGGTAAGAATCCATTCGATATGCTGCGCCGATTCCACCTGAATAAACGAAGGTGGTTCCATCTTGATGCCCCCGGACTAAAGCACACGACGAGTCAGTTAGCCCAGGAGGAAGCTCATCATCGATAAAAACAATTCCTCGATTGGCCGCTAGAAGTCTCTCGAACATTTCCCTACTTTCAAGGGACGGCGCAATGAGTGCTCCGAAAGAATCTCCAAGGCGTTGCAATTCAAATAGCCCAGATTCTAATACGCCGCTAGGGGGACCGTCGGGAAACATTTCTAGGTCAAGCCAGTGGAGATCGCGAACAAACCATAAGCTTGGCGCTTGGGACGCAAAAGAAACTAGGTCTAAAAGGCGATAGGCCTGTATAATCTCGTCTCTACCTTGCACTGGATTGGTTGAGTTTTCTCCGTAGATCAGCACGCAGCGCTTTCCGGATTCTAGCCAGTGTTTAACCAGCTTCGAACGTCTCCCCAGAAATTCGGCACTAAAGGCTATCTGAAGTGTTACCCAATTATCGGCCATTTCCAAGTAAAGATTTCGAATTCTCTGAGGCCGAGCGCCATTTGAACGGTTTTCTACCGCTGCTACTGAGAAAAATAAGCTGAACTCGTCGAAGTCGCCGTAGTCCTCCCAATAGCGTGGAATGTCGCTATTCAACAAGGTGTCGACGATTGAAAACAGGCTTCGTCCCTTACCCAGCGGTCTTCTAGTCGACTTTCGATCTTGCCCATCAGGATTTTCTAGAAATCCGACTAATTTATCGATACCAAAAACGGACAAGCCGACATGATTTCTAGCTAGTAAACGCGATTCAATTCGTTCCACAGCAAAATTTCGACCGAGCGGTGCATTTTGTGACGCAGCCACAACCAAAGAATCAGCGCCACCCCCAACAAAGTAGAGAGAAGAAAACTCTTGGCCGCGCAGACGCATAACATTCCGGAAGGACCTGCCCATGGTGAAGTCCTTGTACCAGTAGAACGAGTTTGCAGAAACGAGCTTGACCTTCTTACCCTGAGAACTCAGCACCTCTTTAAGAGTCGCAATTTGAGCTTCCATGCTAGGCGATGGGACGCTAATATCCTCCGGATCGACGACTACACCGAGGCACTCCGCCGAGTCATCTAGCATATTGATAGTGCTATCAGAGGAAGAAAGGTCCCAAAGGAAGTGAGGAGCCTTCGAGCCTAGACTCGTTGCTTTACTCATCTCCCATTCATTAAGTAAAATTAGACCTGCAGACAGCGTCGAAAGCTCTTCGAAAGCCTGAGCTTTAGCACTACTTCTCCTTTTGGAAAAGTCTAGTTCGCCCGGTTGAAGAATCGAAATTACGGTCTGCGATTCGACGCATCTCGCTGCAAAGCAGCTAGGCCAAATTCCGATGCCCAAGACAAGCCCCACCCCGTTTTCAGAAACAAAGGCGTTAAACCATCGCGCCGATTCCAAACCGCCATCATCATCAAGCCAAGCAGGAACTGGGACATCGACTCCATATAAATGACGTTCCTTCAGGTTAAAGACAATTGGATTATATCCAGCAGCTCTAACTTCATCTAAAACGAGTCCCACTAGTGGGCCAACTCTGTCTAACATCACTAAGACGTTCATTTAAGTTCCAATCCCGCCCTTGATTCCAGTACTTCCAATTCTTTTGCTACGGTGTTTGATGGGCCACATTGCCGACGCACCCGCTGTGCAGCACATTTCGACATCTCTAAGAATTTCTCCGGCTTCTCAAACAGAGCGATCAACTTATCGACTGCATCAGCAACGCGCGATTCTTCAAATTGAATTGCACAGGAATCATCAATAAACTCAGGAATAGCGGTAACTGGGTTAGTAACTGGGATCAATCCTGAGCTCATCCCCTCGTCACGTGATACGCCTTGGGTGTCAAAGCGTGAGGGAACTAAAAGAAAACCGTGTTTCTTGTGAAGTTCTGCGACCTCTTCTTGTGAAACGAATCCACGCTTAATCTCCACATTAGGGTCATCACGAAAATCGTCAAACTCCGAGAAATAGTTCCCATCACCGACAATTGTTACTTCGAGTTTGCTCCAATAGTCAGTGTTTTTAAGAGAACGAAGGAGAGCTGCCGCGATGTCTGCACCGTAATTCAACGCATGGGCACTGCGGACCCACAAGAACTTGAATCGCTGCCCAGCGTCCTTCTCTTCATATTGGAACAGTTCTCCATCAATCACATTATGGACTACTGCACTTCGGGGCTCATCGAACCTAACACCCAGGTCTTCAGAAGCAGCTGTTCTCCACCAGTCAGAAACGAAAAAGAACCTGTCCACCTTAGAGTCAGTAGCAACAAGTTCCTTCCATAAGTCCTCATTGCGAAGAGACCGCTCTATACGACCATCCAGCATTTTTGGGTTACGGATCCCATAAGGTAGTCGACTCCAATTACGTACTTCATACCCGTGAACGAAAACCGCAAATGGTATATCAGCAGGAACCACCTGTTTAAGGACGTACCACATTTCTGAGTTCATAAAATGAACACTTATGGAGGAAAACTCATAACTAGATAAAAGGCCGACTAGTTCGTTCACATACCCAGCGAGCACAGGCACACCATCATGAATATAAACGTCTGGATTGACCCTTTTTCCAAAAGCTACTACGTCTACGTCCAGACCTGCCTTTTGGTATAACTTCACTCGCCGGTGGATGAAACCGTTTGCGTACTGCTTCTTTGCTGAAGGATACTCGTTTGCAAGAACAAGGTGGCGGGTCCGCTGTGCCTGCCCTTCTATATTTTCTCTAAGGTACTGTCGAACGAAGCAGTATTCTTGTTTGGTTTGCAGGTCTGATTGGGAAACCCTGCCCAATCCTTCGCCAACGCTGAATTTCTTTCGAGTCTTCCTGAGATAGGCATTCTCATTTAACAACCGTGTTAACAGCTCTTGCGAATCAATTGTCTGTGGCAAAGGCCGAGATATGTACTCGAAATCCTCAAAACGTGCGTTGGATCCATACATTGTGTTGATAGGCTTGTGTGGTTTCTCTCCATTAAGTGTTTATTTATGTTAGCCGATAGTCAGTCGCGGAGTGCCTATCCATTTTCTAGCATCCGTGATTCTACGACCATCAAAAATAGCTCGGACCCCGGGGAAGTCCTCTGGCGAAATATCCTTGTATTCGCCATGGTCTGCCTGCACAATAACGGCATCTACTGGAGCGCCAAGCTCATAGGAGTCCCAGCCAAAGTCTGCAAGCTCAGTCGCGCTATACATTGGGTCGTGAACCAGAACCTTTGCTTTTCGCTCGCGAAGAGCCTCTACCGTTGCAAAAACACCAGAGAATGCGGTTTCCTTTACACCTCCTCGGTATGATGCACCGAGCACGGCGACTCTCAAACCGCTCAGGTCTCCAAGCAGGTTCGCAAGTTGGCTCACACAATATCCTGGCATGGTGGAATTAAACTTACGTGCCTCACGGACGACAGTGGCGTCTTTATCAGTAGACAGGTAGAGACGTGGGTAGACCGGAATGCAGTGACCACCCACCGCAATACCTGGACGGTGGATATGACTAAACGGTTGCGAATTACACGCAT
Source organism: Corynebacterium sp. MSK004 (assembly GCF_030232515.1). Lineage (NCBI taxonomy): Bacteria > Bacillati > Actinomycetota > Actinomycetes > Mycobacteriales > Corynebacteriaceae > Corynebacterium > Corynebacterium sp. MSK004. Next base: position 158,523 of record NZ_JASPKB010000004.1, read on the forward strand.
CAATAACCTTGTAGACATCAATTTCAGCCGTATCTGCGTACACCGCAAACTGATTGGCCAATCCGATATTGACGTCTCGATAGGTAGTCTCAGCGAGCTTAGCCATTTCCGCGGCTTCAGCGGTACCCATATCCCATACTCCATTGGCACGAGGTAGGTCGGGGCGTTCATCAAATTGAAGGACTTCTTCGTAGAAATTAATTCCCCTGCGTGTTCCCTCGTCGTTCAGACCACCAACAAGCTTTGGATAGCGACGCAGATCCTCGAAGACCCGACCAGTAAGCACACGCTCTGGACTAAAGACTAGGGCAAAATCCTTGCCTTCTTCCAGCCCCGAAATTTCTTCGATCATTGGCTTCCAACGATTACGCGTAGTACCAACTGGCAAAGTTGTTTCGTAAGAAATGAGAGTATTAGGAGTCAGGTATTCAGCTAGCGACTGTGTAGCTTGATCCATCCAGTTGAAGTCTGGCTCCCACGTCTCGTCATTGACAAACAAAGGTACAACTACAACTACGGCATCGGCCTGCGGAATCGCTTCTGAGTATTCAGTAGTCGCGCGCAATTTTCCTGCTGGAACGAGTTGTTTTAGATACTCATCGAGGTGTCTCTCGCCGGGGAAGGGTTCGTGTCCTTCATTAATGGTGTCTACTAGCTCCTTATTGATGTCTACTCCGACAACATCATGCCCGGATTTCGCAAACTGAACGGCGAGTGGCAATCCGATTTTGCCAAGTGCTACAACTGCGATGTTCATCTTCTCTCCTACAGGTTTAGTTCCATTAGACGGTGGTTGCGTGCCGAATCCAAGATGCTTTCAACGACCTTCATGGTGTTCAAAGCTTCTTCCATGGTGACTACATTCTCCCCATTACCAAGAATTGCGTCACGGAAATTTTCATGCTCTACTGCAAGCGGCTCTCGCTTATTCAGTGCATAACGGGTAACAGTACCTTCAGACACGCCACGGAAGTTGCTAACTTGATCCCACTCAATTGGGGCAATTCCGTTTTCGTAATAAGTAAGGTCCCCCATTACGGTCTCGGCTACTAGTGCACCGTTTTCACCAACAACGACTGTCTGACGGTCCTTAAAGGGAGTAAGCCAATTAACTAAATGATTGACGATAACGCCATTCTCCAGTTCACCAGCCACAGAGACCATGTCTTCGAATTCACGGCCCGCGCGATACGCAGTCGTTGCAGAAATGCGTGCGTAATTTGAACCAGCTACCCAAGAAGTCAAATCAATATCGTGGGTTGCGAGATCCTTAACGACACCTACATCCGAGATTCTTGCGGGAAACGGAGACTGGCGTCGAGTAGAAACCTGGTAGACCTCTCCCAAAAGACCTTCTGCGATCTTCTTTCGCATCTCAAGTAAAGCTGGATTGCAGCGTTCTACGTAACCAACCGCCCCTACTAGCTTCTTCTCTTTGAAAGTTTTGACAAGCGATTCAGCTTCTTCGAGGGTATTAGCTAACGGCTTTTCAACTAGCGCATGTACGCCAGCCTCTGCCAAGGTGCTAGCTACTTGGTAATGATGAGCGGTAGGTACAGCTACAACTGCTGCGTCGATATCATGTTTGAGAAGCTGTTCAACGTTTTCATATACTGGCAGCCCTTCGGCTACACCAAACTTATCTCCAAAGGGGTCCGCAAGGGCAACAAGTTCGACTCCGTCGAGAGAACGAACATTACGTACATGATGGCGCCCCATCGACCCCAGGCCGATAACCGCATAACGCAAGTTCTTCGCCATTATGCACCTGCCTTTGCTAACGCATTAACTGCACCGACAATACGTTCCAAATCGTTCTTGGACAATGAAGGATGAACCGGCAGAGACAAGCATTCATTGGCAGCCGCTGCAGTTTCAGGCAATTCCAAACCCTTCGCAAAGTGACTTAACGAATCGAGCTCATGGTTCGGGATCGGGTAATAGATTCCGGATCCGATCTGATACTCATCACGGAGAGCATTCATAAAACCGTCTCGGTCTTCAGGTACTCGAATAGTGTACTGATGATAGACGTGAGTCGCCTTCTCATGAACCTTCGGAACAACTACTCCGGAAATATTTGCGCTTAGAAAAGCTGCGTTCTCCTGCCGAATCCTAGTCCATTCCGGCAATTTCTTTAACTGAACACGACCAATTGCCGCATGAACATCAGTCATTCTGTTGTTATATCCAACAACCTCGTTGCGGTACCGCTCTTCCATTCCCTGATTTCGGAATAGACGTGCCCTTCGGAGAAAATCCTCATCCTTTGAAGAAATGAATCCTCCCTCTGCGGAAGTCATATTCTTCGTTGGGTAAAAGCTAAAGGCACCAAAGAGACCTATTGTTCCAACATACTTGTCGTCCCATGTAGCCATATGGGCTTGAGCACAGTCCTCGAATAAAAGAAGATCGTGTTCCAGTGCTAGTTCTTGAAGCCCATCCATATTCGCGGGATGACCATAAAGGTGTACTGGCATAATCGCCTTTGTCCGCTCGGTGATCCTTTCCGAAACGTCCTTCGGGTCCAAAGTGAAGTATTCATCAATATCGCTAAACACTGGTGTTGCACCTGTAGCCGCGACCGAATTCGCAGTTGCAGCAAATGTGAAGGACGGCACAATAACTTCATCGCCTGGACCAATTCCTGCGGCTAACAGACCAAGATGCAACGCCGAAGTGCCAGAATTAACCGACACGCCAGATACGTTGTTCAAAGCATCTTGAGAAAACTCGTCTTCGAACCGAGCTGTCTCGGGTCCCTGGGCAATCATGCCGCTTTGAAGCACACGATCTACGGCTTCACGTTCTTCATCACCAATGATTGGCTTTGCAGCAGGAATGAAATTCTGATTAGTCATTGTAAACCTTTAACTTTCCGTCTACCTCGATGAATTCTTGTCCAGTTATGGGACAAACAAAAATGCTTTCTTTCCCCTCCACCGGTACTAACTTGTGGCCCGATTTTCCTACCCAACCAATCCGCTTCGCAGGAGTTCCAGCCACCAAAGCAAATGGTGGTACGTCCTTTACGACTGTCGATCCCGCAGCCACCAAGGCCCAAGCGCCAATCTCGACCGGAGCCACCAGAACACTTCTTGCACCAATAGCTGCGCCTTTGCGGACAGTCACCCCAACTGGTTCCCAATCGCTCGCGCTTTTCAATGTTCCATCTTCATTAATCGCTCGAGGATACTGATCATTGGTCAAAACTACCGCCGGCCCAATAAAGACCCCGTCTTCAAGCTTTGCTGGTTCATAAACAAGAGCTAGATTCTGAATTTTGCAGTTATCACCAATTTCGACGCCTTCGCCAATGTATGCGGCTCGGCCAATAATACAGTTCGTTCCGATCTTAGCGTTCTCGCGCACCTGCACTAAGTGCCAAACTGAAGTTCCATCACCGATTTGAGCATCAACAGAAACTTCAGCGGATTCAACGATACGTGGCGCCACAGCTCTCCTTATCTTCCTGTTATTATCGTTCCACAGCAACGCCAGACAGGATTAGCGTTTGGACAATCCCATGATAATACATACCCACAGATAGGGCGATGTGAGGTGAATAATCAGATCTAAGTTCCCCTATTTTGGGAGAACCTACGAACGCTACCGCCGTCGATTCCCAGACGTAAACAGGAGCTCCCATTTGGGTAAAACGGTTTTACTATCCCACCGCAACGCAAAACTCCTCGCAGCTCTGCCATTCTCTTCAAAAATCCTTAAGTCGCGATTTTGGAGAATTCGGCCTACGCGGCTCTCCCTGTCCCAACCCTCAGCATGTTCTCGGAACACTTCGCGAACTCCTGGGCGGTCCCAAAACACGGGTAGGGTACGGCCAGCCATGCCTTCTGCAGGAGCAAGGTGAAAGCTTTCTACCTCGCTCGGGGAAAGAATAAATCCGATACCCCGATTCCAGGAAGCGATATCTGCACTAAACGAATCAAAAACTACATGCTCTTGAAGTAATTGACTTTGGGCGATACGTCCAAAAAACTCTAAATATAGCTGCTTTTCCACCGGATCCTGCCAAACATGTGGATACTCCCAAGGCATACGCCCTTTAATACGCAGGGTATAGCGATTATCAATCGCTACTAGATCTTCGATAAGATCGAGCGCTCGGTCTGGACGCTTAAGGAATGGCACGATTCCTACAAGCCCAAGAGTGAATCGGGCTGATGCAGTCTTTGGCCTATCAAAATCGAGCAAATCTAGCGTGTTTGGTAAAACAACCGTCTTTTCTTCGGGCAATCCGAATCGTCTGATTGCTTCAAGACGTACCCAATCTGAAACGAAAACAAGCGCTTCGACGTTTTCCCATTTAACGTCCTTCATCCAGCGACCATTGAGCTCAAATCTATGAAGTCGAGAAATCAGCCGAGTCTTCTCCGGAAGATTATTTGAATACCACGCGAGAGAAGGGCCAGCCCATTCACAAAAGACTACATCAGCCCATTCAGCAAGATTTGCACTCACCTCACTGTCATGGGTATGCAGTGTAGACCACTCGTCCTTTCGCAGTTCAAATTGTGGATTGCTGTCTAAAAAGTCCATCAGCTCGCCCATGAACTTCAAGTCATGAGAAGCCACCACAAGTCTGCATGGCATAATCCCCTGACTATTTTTGTTTAGGGACAATACACCCGAGCGCTCAAAATAGGTTTTAAATCGGGACCGCGCTTGCTGCATTGAAAAACCGGCGCTAACTCTTGCAGCACTTTGACGAGCCTCATCCATGCGATTCAAACCCTGGGCAATTTTGCTTGCCACGGCTTCAATAGAATCATTCGCTCTCACAAAAAAGGGGAACTTTTCGCCCCAAAGCCGCCGATGGTCTTCTGTCTCATTAACAATTGGGATCACACCCGCTGCGCCATATTCCAATGCTTTAGTTGACACTTCGAGACTTGAATCCAGTTCCACGGAACGCCATCCGAACCCGAAATGGGCCCTTTTGATCTGCTCAATCGACGCTGTACGAGGTAGAGCACCGTGCCACGTCACCCCACTCTCTGGATCAGAATTTGCTTTCTCCAGAGCATTGCGCATTTTTCCGGCCCACGTTGGATCCCCCTTTGCACTGTTAATCTTTGCGCCTACTACATCAAGGTGAGCATTCACCCCCAATACTTTTAGAGCTTGTGGAAGCTTCAGCATCTCAAGCGTCCGCCACTCTCGTGCTAGCTTTCCAGCGTAGACAATCCGAAAAACTTCTGTGTCTGTGCTCGGAAAAGCTTCTTCGTCGACAAAAGCATATTCGGGAATCATAGGAGGGGCAAGTAAGACTTTGCCCGCTGCCTGCGGAATTAGAGATTCCCAGTACGAACGAGCTGCTTCCGTTTGCGCGAAAATCTTGTATGAGTGCTCTGCAATATAGGTGAGGCTCCGAATCTTCGACGCGGACAACTTACTCGGCGGAAAGGGAAGATCAGTTACGTATGCCCATAGTTTGGGTGAAATTCGCTTATTCGAGCCAAAATCACAAGCAGCTTGGAGGCCTCGGACCACTACGGCGGCAGCGTCAGTCTTTTCTATAAGCTCTTCCACAGCATAAGCTGCCTCCTGCGTGCTTAACGTCGCGCCTTGTGTAACACCTAGCGGTTCATGCACGAAGATATTATCTAAATTATCGATCGCTTCCAGCAAGGTACGATTCTGCAATTCAGTCTTTAATTGAACATGTACCTCGTCGAATACACTGGCAAAAACTTCGGAAATCGACATCAACCAAATCGACGAACCGTCAATAACATTGGGGCTTACATCTCCATAAACTACAACAGCGGTCATTTAAGACAATCCTTTGAATGTGTGCTCGGCTGAATTTCTTTATCTACCCTTACTTCATTGCTGTACATTGCTCGGAGCACCGGCAAATAAAGGTCGTCCTCCCAGTCCCAATTGGCAGAGCCTTCGTTGAATATAACCGTAGCTTCGCCGCGAAGCTCATCCGTAAAATGGGCCGAAAATTCGCTTGCCTGAACGATAACAACCATTCCGTATTCCTTTGCCCTAGAAATGTGCTTTATAAGACGAAAGAATTCAGCAGTTTTTTGTGTTGTCAAAATCCCATCCCATAAGCCCTTCTGAAGCTGATTCTCATCCACAATAAGGTAGCTAGCATCGGGATCAGGGCTCCCCAAAAGGTGCGGGGCAACGATTCGACGTACCTGCGCTATCGCCGATAAGCTATCCTCCAAGCAAGTCGAACCAATGAGTTCAATCTTTCGCTTCCATGCTTCGCGGGGAGCTCTCATGAGGGCATAGAGCACATCCTCACTGTCCTCATTCATTACTTGATCTGCAGCAATACGCCCTGCAGTATGCGCCGACGGACGCCCGATAATTTCTGACGCCGGAATAGTGGTCGGCGCAAAAATGCTTTGATGTTGTCGCCTTGGATTATCAATTTCATCGTGTGTACCTGAGGTGAGCAGGCTAAGCGACTGCCGTTCAACCAAGCGATTCTGATTTTGGATAGCAGTAGACGCCTCTGCGACTTGTGTCTCGAGGCGAGCAGTACGGAGAAGAGCCTCTTTAATCAATCCCTCCGAATGCTTCCGCGCAGAAATGGACATTGAGACAAAGAGGAATCCTATTACTCCTGCTCCGATGGCAAATATGTTCACAGCTCGTCGGTCATCTACCACGAAGGTAAAGAGAAGCAGAACGACAGCGCATCCTGCCAATAAAGTCAGTCCTCGCCCTCGGCGAAAAAAATCAAGCACCATACTAGTCAATCCTTTGCGTACCCAAAAAGTAATACCAACCGAAAGCTAAGCCGATTAACGACCCGGTGACATAGCGTATGTTATGGCTCTCTGCCAACCGGCTTTTCAAGGAGCACCATGGGTCGCCGGTAAGCAGCCGTGACTTCTGCGAGAAAATCGTGCGCAGGCTGCTTCTCTTCCCTGCCCATGAGTTTTGCCCATTCGTGATACTGTGCCGCAACTACATTGGTTGGGCCATCGGCGATGATTCGGCCCTTTGAAATCCAGATGGCTCGGTTGCAGTTATTCTCAATTTCCTTGATAGCATGCGAAACCAAGAACAGATTTCCGGCGCGTTCAAGGAGCTCGTGCATTCGGGCGCTCGCCTTTGCACCGAAGGCAGCGTCGCCAGTAGACAGAGCTTCATCAATCATAAGGATGTCAGGCCTCACTGCTGTCGAAATTGCGAAGGACAGACGCGCTGACATACCGGATGAATATGTCTTCATCGGCCGCCTGATCGCATCACCGAGTTCGGTCCAGTCCGCGATCTCTGGAATTTGTGCCCTTGCGTCAGCAGGACTCATTCCCAGAGCTAAGCATCCCAGATAGATATTGTGTTCCCCGGACAAGTCTGGCTGAAGTGCCGGGGATACGCCCATGAGCGTAGGTTGAGAGCGCGTCAGAATCCGCCCAGATGTTGGGGCTAAGCCTCCGGCGATCATGCTCAACAGAGTCGACTTTCCTGATCCATTGAGTCCAATAATGCCGATCGATTCACCAGGTAGCGCGATAAGCGAAGCATTATCGATTGCATCCACGACGGTTTTTCCCCGACTCACGCGAATCATACTCGCATCTGAGGAGCGGCCCTGACTAATTACGTAGCGCTTGGACACGCTGTCTACGACAACATTCGCCCGCTCGACGTAATTGATGTCAAGGTCGGAGTGCGACTGCACTGCTGCTTCGCCCGCTGCTGGTGCTTCTATATAGCTTCCCTGCGATTGCTCCTCGCGCTGCCCAGTCTTGTCCTTCTTTTTCGAATCTCGGTACTCTCCACGTGCTGCGGGCAACTTAGACGAGTCGGACATATTTATCCTCCGCCCTCCAGAAGAAGATAAAACCAACCACAAAGGCGCCTACACTCCAGGCCACAAGCTCTCCCCAAGTCTCAAGGCTAGGTGCGGTGCGATAGATAGAAGCGTCACGCACCGCAGTAAGGAAGATATAGCATGGATTGGCTGACATAACTTGGTGAACAGCTGAGTGCTCGGCGAATCTATCAATGGAGAACATCACACCAGACAAGAAGAAAAGTCCACGCGTCACAAGCCCCAGAATGGTTTTTGCTTCAGGAATCTGAGCTGTAAGGCGAGCTGTAATCATCATGAGCCCACATCCGAATATATGGATCAATACAAAAATCGGCGCTACAAGTATCAATGTCCATGAAGGCCACGTTCCCCACTGGAACAGAAATGCGGCTAGCAACGCAACCAAGGCTGGTAAGACGTTATCGATCATCGACCGTAAAGTCATCGAAAAAGGAATTGATGCACGCGGAAATTGGAACGCCCGAATCATAGAGCGTGAGGATTGCATTAAGCTGATGCCAGAATTCATCAGCCCCGTCATCATCGACATAAAGATAATGCCGATAAAGAGAAAACCGATAAAGTTCTCAATGCCCCTGGAAGTCTTCAGCAGTATTCCGAACAAAAAACCATACAGGGCCACATCGAAAAGTGGGTTTAGGACGAGCCACAGCTGCCACAGGCGGTAATCACGGGTGGTCCGCAGCGCCTTTGCCCGCGCATCCGCGACAATGAAGAAACGGCGCGCCCTCAGTTGCGAAATGTACTCACCCAGAGTCGGGCGAGTAGCCAAAGGATGCAGCCCTTCGGGGTTTACTATCTGCACCCGGCCCTCATGCCGGGCAACCTGGGCATTGAGCTCTTCAACTCCACGCTGAGTAGTTTTGGAGCTTCGCCATTTATGGCGTGCCACATGCATCAGCCCTTCCAGTCCTTCATCAATTTTCGAGTGCTATGACACTAATGTGCCCACTCTCGGTCTATCAAGAGAAGCGTCTACTCCCCGCAGACCGAGTTTTACTAACGCGTATTCTACTCAGACTTCCCTAGAAGTTCGTCTAGCACCCCGCCCGCTTGTACAAGATTTCCTGAAGACGTGCGGTACGTCAACGGAAGCTTGGATAGCGGCGATTCTGGAACTACGATTCCCCACACTGCCGTTCCGCTGCCGACATAGTCGGCGTACTTCGAAGGCAAGAATGGATTGACACTGAAAGCTGATCCCACCGTATCGGTGTCATTGACCACCAAGGCATCACAACGAGTGGCGACGTTTAGAAACTCCAGATAGGGTACGTATCCGTTGATTCGGATAAGCCCTGCCGCAGGATCCCCCCACAACTGTCGCTTTAGCTTTTCCGGTTTCGATGTGAAGATGTGCAGGACAAACTTCTCGCGTTGTGGATAGTCCCCAAGCGTGGTCAAGACATCTCCTATTCCGCGGTTGGCGTAGAAATTTCCGAAGTAAGCAATGTTGATGCGTTCTGGGTCAAGGACATAATCCGACTCCACCAAGTGGTACATGTCCGCTGTCGGGGAAACATGGCGCCGGACGGTCGATTTTTCCCGAACGAAAGATTGAAATTCCTCCGGATAGCGCTCCAGCATCACCTGCTGTTGATTTGCATTGGTGAAAATCACCTCATCTGCATAAAGAAAGGCGACAAGCTCGGTGAGCTCGAAGTGAGTAGTGTACGAGAATCCCGACCAGTCAGAGCGCTCGACCATCTTCCGCAGTCGATGGGTTGTAGTACCCCTCGTTAGCTCGCCCGGACGAAGCGTGCCGTCCACACCGACGCTCAAGGGATCGGAGAATTCTGCTTCCCATCGGGTACCCGGGTGCTTGTCTTTGAACAACGCGGCAGCGACATGGGATCCAGACCATAGGGCGCGCGAGTACATCGACTCATAGTCGCCCTGTTTTCTAGCCCGTTTGCTTGCTTTGCGTGCTGCCTGGCGTGCGTAGGAGCAAATCGCTCCCCAATGCGCGAAGGAGGGCACGACATCGATCTCCTCGGCGTGAACCAGGTAGGGATCGACAATCAATCTAGTTGAATCATCACGCCCTCGAACGCGCTGCATGTTGGCATAGAAAACGTCAACAAGCTCTGCATCGTTCCTGATCACCTTCGCTGTCACATTGGCTGAGGTATCAGCGTAGGGAGGGAAGCAATATGAAAACACCAGGCGGCTAGCCCGTTCCTGGCGGAGGTGCTCCCAATTCAAACCGGGAACGCCAGCATCCACGGCGGTGTCAATTGCGCGTTGCACCTCGCCCGGGTGTGTTGTGAGATAGTTCTCCACGAAACCGAACTGGGCTTGCTCAAGCTTTTCTAGTGCGCGCGGCTTGGTGTCTGCTTCTTCGATTTCTCGAAGCTTAGCAATGCATTCGAGACGCTGCACCACATTGAAATCGAAACTCTCACGCTGCCGTGAAACCGAGTCGGGGCGAATCGAGCGCACGTAGGCGGCCTTCTCCTCCGCCTTTGGGGTGTGAAGAAGCAGTTCTGGGCAGCTGAGGAAGTTCGCGAAATACGCCACATCCTCGCCGGAACGGAGTGACTCATCGTAGCGGTAGCGCTGAGCTAGTGCCGTTGGAATGATTTTGCTGGCATTGAAGCCAAGCGCCCACGGTGCGGTGGCAACTGGGACCGTCGTACCTCGCAACGTCGCAATGCGGGCGTTGAGGGAGTTGTCCTGCGTGGATTTTCCGTCGATGGTGTCGACGATGGGCAAGAGAGTGATCGCGCCGTCATCGGCGTGCTCGAGGCCAGTTTCGAGGTGCCTAGGTTGAATGGTGTCATCGTCATCGAGAAAGGTGATGAAGCGACGACTTGCGGAGGCGATTCCAAGGTTACGGGCGCGTCCGGCACCGGGAGCCAGACTGTGCAGAACCCGAATCTTTAGCTCGGGGAAGCGGCTGGCCAAGCTGTCGTGCAACGCGATCTGCGTAGCCTCTCCTCCGGCATCGGAAACTCCTGTGCCATTGAGGATGACGAGGATCTCGATGAGGTCCTTTCTCAAGCTTTGCTCTGCAAGGGAAGTAAGAGCAGAACCGAGGTTCGTGGCGGCGATGTCACCTGTCGTCTCTGATGCGGCGGCGACGAATGATGGGATGACCACGGATAGGCCAGGCAAGAGGTTGTTCATCGGATCTTCTCCAGAACTTTGTACACCACAACCACCATAGAACCCGGGAGGTACTTCTTCAGAGGTTTGGCTACTGGGGTGATACGAGAGATGACAAGGCTTCTCAATGACATTTCAGGGGCAGCGACGCTGGGGAAGGCCTTGGATTCGACCGGAGTTGTGGCAGCCTTAAGCCCTTCCACCCAGTCTGCACACGAGCGGTCCTGTTCTGTGGCAGCACCGATGCGAAGCTGGAGCCAACTCTCGGTGAGACGGCTACCTGTAATCGACAGATCGTGGCTGTTTTGCGCCAGCGCTATCTGTTGGAGCCGTACCGTATCCGACCGCGGGGCCCAGTACTCAATGTGGCGATTCTTCGTCGCATACTCGTGGAGAATCGGCAAAGCCTCATGAGTTTCGGTATCGACGAGAACGAGTGGGAGCTCAGCGATATCAGCGAGCTGTTCCGCGGTAAAGCAGAATGTTATTGGGGATGTGGCCGGTGGGAAAGAAAAAGGTTGTTCGGAGGACTCCAGCAACATAGCGTAGGCGGAGTCCAGCGGCTGAAACCTGTCAAGAGAGGATATGCGCATCGTTGAGCCTTTCTCCTGCCCTATGGTTTTTCCTGTTGGTTGTTCACCGCATAGACGATATCCAGAAAAGCTTCGGGCACAACCTCATCCCGCTGGGTGGCGACCCACTCGCGCCCAGAAGGGGAAACGGTGAGCTTTGAACGGTCGTCGATAAGCGCAGCCCATGCCTCAGCGAGTGCTTCTGGGTTCTCCGGAGGAACAACGATGCCTGCGCCGAGCTCTTCGATGAGACGTGCTGCTTCGCCTTGGACCACCGCAGTGGTGTGGACGCCCAACGACATCAACTCGTAGGTCTTCGACGGAACCGTGCGGTTGAGCGGTTCCCAATCAGTCAAGTGCACTAAGGCAGTATCAGCCCACTCGTAAATGTTCTGAAGCTCATCGGCGGGGACTCGATGCTCGATTGTTGCGCTGATTCCCAGGGATTCAATCGTGGCCTTAGTGGCATGCCACGTTGCACCATCGCCTACGATGCGCAGGTTGATGTCGTAACCACGGTCTTGAGCAATCTTGACTGCCCTCACGGCATTGCCGATCTTCTGCGCGCGTCCCACCGTGCCGGCGTAGAGGACATTCAGTTCTTTGGAAGACTGCTGTCCTTTGTCGCTGGCGATGAACTCGGTCTTGGGTGGAAAGACGTTACGCACCGTCCGGATGCGACGAGCACCAGCCATGCCCCTATTGACATCTTCTTGTTCCATGTGCTCAGTGAGGTCCTGTGACGTCGTCATGACGCCATCAGCGTGGTGCAAGGCGTGGTTCATGGCACGCTCAGTCAGCGCCGCGAGCAGTTGGAAAGGCCCCTTGGTCAGGACAATCTCACGAATAGAGCGTTTGCCCGTTCCTGAATTCCAGTCACCTTTTTCTTTCAGTAGTTCCGGCCACGCATCACGAAGATCGATGATGTAAGGCGTGTGGAGAATTCTGGCAACGAACTGGGTAACAACAGCCGTCGGCAAAGCCGGAACGGTGCCAATAACCAAATCTGGATTGAAGTCCGTGAGCCGCCGGCGCTTGGTCACTTGCATGAACAGCATCGAGGCAGCAACTGAGGCTTGGTTGAGGATACGGTGCGTCAGTGAGGGGCCGGCTGGAAAGAAACCGGAGCGCAGAATCTTTTCGCCAGAGTTCCCAGTTTCTAACTCATTAGTGCCAAGAATGCTCTTTCGCGAAAACCACTGCTGAAGCCCGAGGCGGCGCTGATAATGCGGTGGTGGCGCGATGACAAGGACCTCATGTCCGGCTTGGACAAGGATTTTGACCAACCACGACCAGCGGCGCTGCGGAACTCCATTCTCGGGAGCCCAGTATTGAGAGAGAACGAGAATCCTCACGCTTCGTGCTTCCTCCTGGCTTTCAGGTAATGGTGAGTGGCTAGTCTAGCCGCTCTATTTTAGCGCCAAATACCCTTGGTATCGATAACTGTCTTGCCGTCGAGCAGAGACTGATCAAGGTCAACGAACTGCTGGTGGTTGACTAGGAGAAGGACGACGTCGGCAGCCGAAATTGCCCCCTCGGTGTCCTGCTTTCTCAGGTTTGACAGGTTGCTCAGCACAGGTGGCAATGTCTCCACGTTGGGCTCGACAACGCGGATATCTAGTTGCGGGTTATCCACGCCGAGGCGTTTAACGATCTCGAGGGACGGCGATTCACGCAAGTCATCGATATCATTCTTGAAGGCAATGCCAAAGGCGGCAACAACAGGATCCTCCTTGCCCTCCAGTGCCTTGAGAACCTGGTTGATGACCCACTGAGGCTTGCCATCATTGACGTTACGCGCCGTGTGGATCAGCTTTGCTTCTTCAGGTGCAGCGGAAACTATGAACCACGGGTCGACTGCGATGCAGTGTCCGCCCACACCCGGCCCAGGCTGCAAGATGTTAACGCGAGGGTGGTGATTGGCCAGCTCGATGAGCTCCCAAACATCGATTCCAAGGCGATCACAGATAAGGGAAAGCTCGTTGGCAAAAGCGATATTGACATCGCGGAAGGAGTTTTCCGTGAGCTTTGCCATCTCAGCGGTCGTGGCATTAGTCAGAAGCAGGTCCGCGGTGCAGAAGGTGGCGTAGAGGTCACGGGCGAGTTGGGCGCCCTTCGGAGTCAGGCCGCCGATGACGCGGTCATTATTTTCCATTTCTTCCATGATCTTGCCGGGAAGAACGCGCTCCGGGCAGTGGGCGACAAAGATGGCATTCTCATCCTCGTCATTGAGGGACAGGTCAGGGCGCAGCTCAATGAGATGCTTGGCCATATTCTCCGTGGTCCCTGGTGGTGAGGTGGACTCGAGCACTACAAGTGCGCCGGGTTTCAGGTAAGGAGCAAGTGCTTCGGATGCCGCACGAATGTACTTGGTGTCTACGCTATGGTCCTCTCGAAATGGAGTGGGAACACAGACAATGTAGGCATCGGCATCGATCTGTTCCGTCTGGGCCGAGAGAGTTCCCTCCTCGACGACTCGAGCAAGCAAATCCCCGAAACCTGGTTCAAAGAAAGGCACCGTGCCGGCGTTGATGCTGTCCACGGCATCCTGATTCACGTCGATGCCGACTACGGGGATTCCCTTGGAAGCTATGAACGCCGCGGTAGGAAGGCCGATGTAGCCAAGGCCAACGACGCTGACCTTGCCAAAGGCACGGGAATCGGTTTTGTTCGGAACCATGTCCGCCTTTCTATTAATTCACTGCCAATTACGGTAGCACGGTGACGGTTACCGGCTTGCAGTCGAATGGACCGATGTCAGTGTTTTGTCTCAGCCCATATTTCATTCCTGCTTCCCCTGAGTGAGCATTCCCAGGTGTGCTGTGTGTAGGACTACAGTAGATGGCTATGGCACTGAGGAGAAACTACGCGCGCTACGGCGCTTCAACTACTTTTTTCGATTCCGTCGAGGAGTTTCTCTACTCACCCGTGCCCACTAGCTCTTCCGAGGAAGCCGAGGCGATTTCGATTCGGTACGGCGCTGCATTCATGGATGTGCTCGTTGAGGACCGTGGCGCCGATACCACGATCGTGTTGTTTCACGCGGCGATTAACCTGGCGAAGACCACTCTCCCTATCTTCATTGGGAGGCAGATGGTTGAAGGCGTTGACGCGAACATGGTGTACATCTCCGATCCATCACTCGACCGAGGCACAAATATTGGGTGGTTCACAGGGGATGAGACGCGACCATTTCAGGAAGACCTCACTTCCTGCCTGACTCATATTTTCGCTAGCTTCCATCCTGGTACACCTGTCGGGGACCTGGGCAAGAAGGCAATCTTCTTCGGCGCTTCAGCCGGTGGCTTTGCCGCGCTGTATTTTTCACATCGCTTCCCCGGTTCATTAGCCGTAGTGTCAAACCCCCAAACCCATATCGGACGCTACCTTGAGCCGCAAGTAAAGGCGTACCGCAAGAAATGTTGGAGTAGCCGGAAGCTTTCCGAGACCACCATGACCTTCGACTTGGTTACTGAATACGGCAAGGGTTTCGAGAATTACGTGGCTTACCTTCAGAACAAGGATGATGAGCTGCACTACACCCAGCATTATCTGCCATGGTCCCAGGCCGTGGCTGAGCGCCCGCAACAGTGGAGGCTTCTCCTCGGGGATTGGGGGCAAGGTCACGCCCCTGCCCCACAAATGCTCCTCACCGGAATTCTCGGCTACGCAGCATCACTAGCTGGCGATTGGGAGCGACTCTTCGAGGACGAAATCTTCGCCTAAACACTAAAGCCCTGAGGTATAGGATTAGGGTTAAGGGTCAAAATGCGTGTCTAGTTCGGCGTGTCGCTGGGGCTAAATTTGCCGGCTTTCAGGCCGGCCGACTGGCCGTCGACGGTGTTAGTGAAGTCCTAGTCGTTGGGATAACCAGTACGGCCGACGGTGCGCTAGGAAATGCCGCCCAGGCAGCAACTACTACGCCACCGTCCCAACGTACGCGACACTAGAGCCATTTCATTGAGCTAGTTCCGTTCAGATTGTCGGCGCAGCGCAGCAGGAGATGGGCTGGGCCGACACTGCTGCATTGGTGACATCGGGGTGAATCTTGTTGGCGGAGAATCACCTGGTTTATACCGCCATCGGTCGAAGCCTCATCTGTTCGGTTCGTTGCATCTTGTATCTCCACCTCAGTGCTAGTGTGGTCGATTTTTGGCATTGAATCCCCACACCGCCGTTAAATACCACAGATTGGTAGCCGCACCGTGGATTTGGCGTCCCAACGACAGATATATGCTCCCAAAGCGTATACTCTGCGAGAACCTACAGGTCAGCCCCTAAAAATCCCCGATTCCAGGGCTTAAGGGACATTTCGTGTGGATAAACCGATACGGGTTCCAAGGGCAGCCTGGGATAATGCGGTGATCTTGATTTTGGATCGGTTCCAACAGCCCGATCGGCGAAATCAACACCCGATAGTCCTGGGCCTGTGGTAGGTAACCTGCAGCTGATGCGGCAAGGCCCATTCCTACCACTACGTCCGCTCCAAAGTCCCCTGTAGCTCCATTGGAACCAGTCAGACATGGCTTAAGGCACATTTCGTGTGGATAAACCGATACAGATCCCCGGAACAGCCTGGGATAATGCGGTGATCTTGATTTTGGATCGGTTCCAACAGCCCGATCGATGAAATCAACACTGGATAGTCCTAGGTCTGTGATAGGGGGACCGCTGCTGGTGCGGTTAGGTCAATTCCTATGGCGACGTCCGCACCGAAGCCCCTGTACATCCACTGGAGCTATCAAGGCATCAAGACTTCGGACGCCAAGGAGAAAAAGCCGCACGCGCAGCCTGGGCACAAGAAGAACGTAAACGACACGGCCACCCCGACGGGCGACCCGCCACATTCGATACCGGCATCGACAATGAGTGGAACCCCAGCTTAGGCGTAAGAAAAGGATGGGCCGGACGCGCCTAAATCCACACGAAATGTCCCTTAACGCGACACGCCGCAAATCCACACGAAATGTCCCTTAAGCCTCAGACATCGGGCTTCGAACGCAAAAGGGAAAGCAGCACGCGCAGCCTGGTCGAAAAAGAACTCACACGACGCGGCCACCCAGACGGGCGACCTGCCACATTCGACGCCCACATCGACCACTTTCTGGCCCTTACCCCTCAAAAAGCAGTAAGCCGCCTGTCACCAGGCGGCTTATTTGCTCCTCCAACTGGGCTCGAACCAGTGACCCTTCGATTAACAGTCGAATGCTCTGCCAACTGAGCTATGGAGGATTATGCGTATGCTGCCGAGCAAGTGACCTTGCCCTGTGCAACGAGATGTAACTATATAAGGTCTTCTCCAGAGATCACAAATCGCCTGCACAACGACCATTTACATATACTTAGTGTGGCGCCTTTCAGTCCTGTCTTCAAGCAAAGCTAGACTGTCATCAGGTAACACTCGTAGGGAAGAGGTAAGGGTTTCTTCATGTTCGTTGGACACACTCGCTTTAGTCTCTTCGTTCCCGATTCGGCGTCATGGCGTGCGAGTAACGAGCAGACTGGATTCTCGGAAAACGAGTACCGCGACTACCTCTACGACGATGCACGCCTGTCGTTGCGCACGGACATTTTCCTGAACCACACGGTGCCAACACTTGCGAAGGCCGCCGAAGGCTTCGATGTGAAGCACGTGGTCTCCTTCTCTGAGTCCTTACCTCAGAAGTTCAAAACGCAGTTAAAGGAGGTAGCAGATAAGTTCGACATACTGCACCTCGATATGCTTCCAGATGGTGATAGCGGGTGGACAGCGGTGCGCCGCTACGTTCAGGAAATTGGGTTTAAGGGCACGTTCGGCCGCTACCGCCTTGATGATGATGACGTTCTGTCCGCGCACTACTTCCGAACCACTGCCCCCTATGTTAAGCCGGAGTTTGAAGACATGTTGATCAGCATGCCACTCGGTGTTGAGGCTGTTTATGCGGATGGTCAGTTTTTCCACCTGCGTGAGGCCCACACACCGATGAACTCGATGGGCTTGATGTCTATCTGCTCTGTGAAAGAAGACGGAACCGTTGTGGAACCCCAAAGCGGCCCGCACGATAAATCAGACCGCTATGCGCCTGTGATTTTGGACGCCTCCCAAGTGGGCTATTTGCGCGCTATCCACGCCGGGCAGGACAACGCCATGCGTCATGAGCCAGGCGTTGTCATGGCACGCTTAATGGAGAACATGGCAGCGTTCCCTCCATTTACAGACATGGCCGCCTTGGAAACAGCTTTTCCCACGGTGTCCAAGCAGATGCAAGACACAAGCACACCGCTGAGCATTGATGACACCGTCGGTAACGGTCAGCACTACCTTCTTCAGCCCGCCAGCGGAGACGTCAGCTTCGTCATCTACGGGGAGTCAGAGGGCGAATTCGACAACGAGCTCCTCGTGAGCCTGTGGATTGAAGATTCCCGTGGTCGACGCGTCCCCTCCTACAAAACAGTCGAGGGGTTTGCCGCCTCCAATAACCCGAGCATCGGGCATTTCGCATACGTTCCCACGGAGAACGGAGCCTTTCGGACCTTGGTGAGCCTCCATTTAGAGCACGGCTATATCCTTCGTGGCTTCCGTATTCTGGCACAAAGCGAGCAAGCCAAGGGCGTACAGGTCAAAAAACTCGTCATGCAACAACGAGGCGGGAAGGCGCGTTTCGTTAACTCTGAGGACTGGGAATCAGCACGAAGTCAAGGCGTACGTGGCTTAGTCGACCAAGCCATCGACAACGTCTATCAGAATCGGACGAGCATCGTGGCTAACGTACGCAACGCTCTCGGGGAGGACCGTGCTAACAAGATCATCGCGCGCTTGGATCAGCTAAACAAGAAGATGCACAAGTAGAAGCTACCCCTATTGGGAATAGGGCAAACAGCTTCAAGCTGACTGCTACCGCTTCACCACGTGCACATCTACCCCACCAAATAGGCTGAAGCAGTTCACCACTACTTCAGGGGCGCTGGCAGGCAGGTCTGCAGGGTCGATGGCACCGCCTTCGACCTTAATGTCGTGGCCGCCGAAGAGACCAATGCCGTTTACGCAAACACGGAATCCTTCCGGGACCCACACATCGACGCCGCCGAATACCCCGACCGCTTGGATTGTCGTGACGTGTTCTTTGAGGGATGCGCCGCGAAGGTCTACATCGGTGCCGCCGAAGATTCCCATCGTGGTGTGATGAGTGGTGAGGGGAATGCCGCGCACAGTACTGCCACCAAAGATACCGAGGGACAGTCCCTGCGCGCCGTGTACAGAAGGTTCTACCTGAGCTAAAGCCCGGTCAACGGTGGTGGATGTGTCACGGTTGGTGGTGTTGACCTCCCTAGAGCTTTGACGTGCTACGTGGCGGCTGCCAAAGAGGACTTCTTCTGGGGCCTCGA
The DNA here is from genome assembly GCF_030232515.1 of Corynebacterium sp. MSK004. NCBI lineage: Bacteria > Bacillati > Actinomycetota > Actinomycetes > Mycobacteriales > Corynebacteriaceae > Corynebacterium > Corynebacterium sp. MSK004. The sequence goes on from NZ_JASPKB010000004.1 coordinate 177,399, forward strand.
CAAGGTCCGTCAGGAGGTCGAGCAGCTCGCCGCGAGTCGTGGCATCGGCGCAGCGGCTAGAGCGTTCCTCAAATTCTGTGACGCTGAGCTGGCCCACCGACATCGCATCCGCCAACACCTGTGAAGCGGTGGTGCGCTCAGAGTTCGTGCATTTGATGTCTCGTGATTCCATGTCTTGATTTTACGTGGAAGCACGCTTTTGAGCGCGGCAAAAGATGCTGAGCACTTCGCCACGCTTATTCGTTGGCTCCTGGTTTCTTGTTAGGACTCGATCTCGGGAACAAAATCAGGAAGGCGCTCCCCTACTCCAAGGAGCTCAGCGATAGCTGCCACAGCGCGCTCAGCAGCCTTGCCATCGCCGTAGGGGTTGACGGCGTTGGCCATGGCCTCGTAGGCGGCATCATCATCAAGGAGCAACTTAGCCTCCGCCACGATGAGGCTACGGTTAGTGCCCACAAGCTTCACGGTGCCGGCCACAACGGCTTCGGGACGCTCGGTGTTCTGCCGCATGACCAAGACCGGCTTGCCCAAGGCTGGTGCTTCTTCCTGAACTCCACCGGAGTCGGTGAGGATAATGGTTGCACGGTCCAGAAGCTTGGTGAACTGGTCATAGTGCAGCGGACCCGTGATGATGACGTTAGGTAGGGACTCAACCTCCGGAAGCACGGCCTCACGGACCTTGGGGTTGAGGTGCAGTGGCAGAACAAAGTTGATGTCCGCGTAGGCGTCTGCCAAATCCTTGATCGCACCGCCGATTTCCTTCATCGCTTCCAAGTTTTCGCGGCGGTGGGTGGTGACCACAACGAGACGCTTGGATGACTGAGCTACTTCTTGGACGGCGGGGTCTTCGAACTCGGTATCCCAGCTTGCAGCTTCCAGCAAGGCGTCGATGACGGTGTTGCCGGTGACCGCGATGTCCTTGGAACGGACATTTTCGCGGCGCAGGTTCTCCATCGAGCCCGCCGTCGGCGCTAGGTGCAGTTCCGCGACCTGGCCGATGAGCTTGCGGTTGGCTTCTTCCGGGAACGGCGAGTAAATGTCGCCGGTGCGCAAGCCTGCTTCCAGATGCACGATTTTTACCCCACGATGGAAACCCGCCAGTGCTGCGGCCATAGCCGTGGAAGTATCACCTTGGGAGATGATGACGTCGGGCTGTTCGGCATCGATAATCTCATCCAGTCCCATGAGCGCGCGGGAAACAATCTCATTTAGTCCTTGACCCGGTTTCATCAGGTGCAGGTCCAGTTTCGGTTTGATGCCAAACATGGTGTTGACCTGCTCCAGCATTTCGCGGTGCTGGCCGGTAGAAACAGCAATGGATTCGAAGCGTTCGTCCTTCTCCAAGGCCGTGATGATGGGAGCAACCTTGATTGCCTCCGGACGAGTTCCGTAGACAGTCATGATTTTGGGTAGGGACATTGCTCTCCTTGGATTAAGAGAAGTAAAGACACATCAATTCTTCCACATGAAGGGAACTGACTGAATCCCATTCTCAGAGGCGTCGGGAAGCAACGGGATTTTCCTTCCACGACCTAGTTCAAAACTACATGCACCTTATCATCTTGATCGACACCCTTTTAGCAAGTAGTAATCTCGATCCTAAGACATAGTAGATAGCTTCGCGCAGCTAGCTTCTTTTAGTCCTCGCTCACGGTGACTTCCCGTGGCTCTTCGAAAGCAGCCACGCGCGACTCCGCTGCCGCCACGCTGGCTGTTAATAGCGCTGACATCGCCACGGCTGCCGAGACCGCGTGCGTACGCTTCGAACTCTCCACAGAACTTAAGTTAACCGAAGCGAATGGTCTTTGGGAAGAGTTCACACAATATCTATTCGCCCCGCGGCTGCACTGCCACCCACGCCGGTGTGCCAAGGCAGGTAGGCTATTCATGAGAATTGCACGTTGCCCGTACGTTGTACGCAAACGCCGGCTGTTTTTGCTGGCTTGAAGTAAGGGGATGACTAGTTTCCAATGATCCAATTTGTTGTGGGTGCTGCCGCCGGATACGTCTTTGGAACCAAGGCTGGGCGCAAGCGCTATCACCAAATTAAGGGTGCCTACGAGAAGGCCGTCAACTCCCCCGCCACCAAGGCCGCGGTGCGCTCCGCACGCAAGGCCGTGGCCAACCGCTTGGACCCAGAACCGCGTATGCGCGAGCTTAAGGATTACAACAAGGGACGCCGCGGCAAGCGTGGCACCACGGATGGAGTGCAACCGGATCGGATTTACGAGCCGGACGAGGATTAACGCACGCCACGAAAGGCACGGTCATTGAGCTCGCGGCGGGCCTGCTCGAGGGCGACGAGGTCCGCGAAGAGTGAGTTATAGGATTCCTCGTCGTCGGAGGGGCGCATGCGGCCTAGCTGCGCCTTGAGTTGGGCTACCTGGTCGCCCACGCGGGCCTCTTGGAGGCGGGAGAGCACGGAATCGGCGTAGGCCTCAAGGTCGTTATCGGGGTTGCCGGTCTCCCCTAGCTTGATGGGTTCCACGGCGAGCTCAGAGACGAAGTTGCGGGCCATGAGGTCCGGCATTTCACCCGCCACGGCGGCTAGCCATTCCACGCCGGGTTGCTCAGCGCCGGCGGTGACGCCACCCAGGGTGGAGATAGCGCGGCGGATGGTGCGGTAGGCCTCGTTGGAGTAGGCGTCGTCTGTGATTCCGTCGAAGTAGCTGCCGGCGATCTGCGGGTACTGCAGGGCCAGTTTGAGGGCCTCACGCTGCGGCCATAGGTGCGGCTCGCGGGGGCCGGGGATGTGCATAACGGGGGCGTTGGTCTGCGCCGGCACAGACGAAGTCTGCTCTAGGGAGGCAAAGCGCGGGCGCTGCTCCTTCTTCGGCTTGCGCGCCTCTTGGCGTACCTGGTGGAGGACTTCCTCAGGGTCGGGCCAGCCCACCCAGCCGGCAAGGCGGCGGGCGTACTCGCGCTGCAGGGGTTGGTCCCGGATTTGGGCCACAACGGGCACCGCACGGCGCAGGGCCTGGAGGCGGCCTTCGGCCGAGTCAATACTGAAGTCCGAGATGACAGAGCGGATTACGAACTCAAACATGGGGATGCGGTCCGCCACCAAGTCACGCACCGCGGCGTCACCGCGCGCGAGGCGCAGATCGCAGGGATCCATGCCGTCGGGGGCCACGGAGACGAAGGACTGGCCGGTGAACTTCTGCTCGCCCTCAAAGGCGCGCATAGCGGCTTTCTGCCCGGCCTCGTCGCCGTCGAAGGTATAGATGAGCTCGCCGTGGAAATAGGAATCATCCAACATGAGGCGGCGCAGCACCTGCAGGTGATCCGCGCCGAAGGCGGTGCCACAGGAGGCCACGGCGGTCTTTACGCCCGCGGCGTACATGGCCATGACATCTGTATAGCCCTCCACCACCACGGCTTGGTGCTGCTCCGCAATGTTGCGCTTGGCCAAATCCAGCCCGAAGAGCACCTTGGACTTGTGATAGAGCATGGTTTCGGGCGTGTTCATGTACTTGCCCAGCTTGTCATCGTCGTAAAGCTTGCGCGCTCCGAAGCCGATGACATTGCCGGATAGGTCCTTAATGGGCCACAGTAGGCGCCGGTGGAAGCGGTCGATGGGACCGCGCTTGCCCATCTTGGAGATGCCGGCGGCGTCGAGCTCCTCAAAAGAAAAGCCCATGCGCAGCAAGTGCTTAGTGGCCGTGTCCCAGCCCTCCGGGGCATAGCCGCATTCGAAGGCGTAGATGATTTCCTTGGAGAAGCCGCGGTCTAGGAGGAATTCGCGGCCGGCGGCGGCCTGCGGGGTTTCCAGCTGCTGGCGGTAGAACTCGTGCGCGGCCTTGTTGGCGGCGATGAGGCGGCGGCGAGTGCCGGGCTTTTCATCGCGCGCACCGGTGGAGCCACCCTGGTAGTTGATGTGGTAGCCAATCTTCTGGGCCACGGCCTCAACGGCCTCCGGGAAGGAAACCTGCTCCATCTCCATGAGGAAGCTGAAGACATCCCCGCCCTTGCCGGTGGAGAAGCAGTGATAATAGCCGCGCTGCGGGCGCACGTGGAAGGATGGGGTCTTCTCATCCTTGAAGGGGCTCAAGCCCTTCAGCGAGTCATAGCCAGCAGGTTTGAGCTGAACGTACTCGCCCACGATTTCATCAATAGGCGCGCGTTCACGGATAGCTTGGATGTCGCTGTCCGGAATTCTGCCTCGTGCCATGCGTACAGACTACCCCGCCCGCCGGAGCTACAGGTACCCACGGCTGGGTGGATCAGTGGCGCCAAGTCCCACATCCCCAAACAACCTGCAGTGGGGATTGGGAAAAGGCCTGGTCCGGATTTCTGGTTCAGGCCCTATACCTGCAATGATGGGGGCCATGTCCCAATCCTCCCCCTCCAAAAAATCGCTGCCGGCCATCATCGGTGGCGCGGTGCTAGTCCTCGTCGCGGGCTACTTCGGCATTGACCTCGGCGGCTCCGGCGATGGCGCTGACCAGAAGGCAGCGCCCTCATCGGCTGCGTCTGCTTCGTCCGCTGCATCCGGCGCATCCGATGGCGGCGATGGGGATAAGGGGGACGTCGCAAAGCAAGGCGAGTCAGACCTGCCCACCTGCGCCATGGACTCCCTGCCGCAGGAGGCCCACGAGACCGCCGAGGATATCCTGGCCGGCGGGCCCTATGACTATCCAGATAATGACAACGTGCGTTTCGGCAACTATGAGGGCGCGCTGCCGCAGCAGTCAAAGAATTACTACCGCGAATACACCGTGGAAACCCCGGGGATTGGGCACCGCGGGGCAAAGCGCATCGTCACCGGCGGCGGCAGCGAGACCGACCCGGATGTCTGGTACTACACCGACGACCACTACGACAGCTTCTGCAGTATCCCGGACGCGGAGGACTAAGACATGCAACGCATTCTCATCACCGAACCCATCCGCACGCGCGAGGACTTCTATAGCGCGCTCGGCCGCCTGCGCGGCTGCCAGTCCGGTGCCCCGCGCAACCTCGACGCCCTGGCGGACTTCCTCCGCGAGCAACACATCGTAGCGATTATCGCCGCGGATTTTGACATGGTGGAGGAAGATTTAGCGCAGGTAAGAACCGTGCTGGAGGACCAGGGTGTCGCGCTGGTGCGCTAGTGAGGTTGTGGGACGGCTGCGGTGATGGGCCGGCGGGTGGTTAGCCCGCCGGGGCCTTAGGCCTTAGAGGCCGAGGGCGCGCTTGATGGTGTCGCGCACTTCCGGTGCGAGGTAGTTCAGCAGGCCGGCGATGACCGCGGTGGCGCCTGCGGCACCGAAGAGGGCGCCGAGGATGGCGGGGAGGACGCTTCCGCGGCTCGAGCTGTTGCTCGAGTGGTCGCTCGAGCCGCTGGAGCCACTGTTGCTCGATCCGCTGCTGCCCTCGCTGCTGCTGTCGGTGTTGTCGTCCGCGCTGCCGGCGGTGACTTCCACGACGCGGGAGGCCAGGGCCTGGTTGCCGGCGGAGTCGGTCACGGCGTAGGTGACGGAGTAGACGCCCGGCTTGGCGGTGTCGATGTTGCCCATCACCTTCACCTTGTCGGTGAGGTCACCGTCCTTATCATCCTTGGCACTAACCCCCTCGAGGAGGTTTGCCTTTTCACCCTTGGTGATGGTGAGCTTGCCGCTCGGGACGGTGAGCTCAGGGGCTTCGCTATCCTTCTCCTGCTGCTCCTGCGCGGTGAAGACGCCGAACTGGCGCACGATGCCGGGCTTAGTGTCCTCCTTGGAGGAGGCGTCGGCGGAGGTAGCGTACCAACCATAAGCCTGGCCGGCCTTGACGTCCTTGTAGGTGACGCTGGCGGGCCAGCCGGACTTGGCGGTGTCTTTGCCAATCTCCTTGCCGGTATCGGTCAGGGCGAGCATGGAGTTCGTCGCAAAGCTGGTCTTGCGGGTCTGGAACTGGATAGGAATACGGAACTCGTCCTCGTGGCCGTTGTAGCGCTGGCGGTCGTCGTACTCGGTGGCGTTGTGGTCGTCGAGAAGCGGCGAATACGTATCCACGATCATCTCCGAATTTTTCAGATCGAATTGCAGGAGGCGCAGGTAGCTGGAACCAAAGCGCAGGCCGGTGTCACCGTCGTACTCGCCGATCTCCGTCAGGCCCAGCTCATCGGAACCGACCTCATAGAACTGGTAATCCGCGAGAAGCTCCACCACGTGGTTATTGGTGTGGCCAACGTCCTGGCGGGTGACAATGGATACGCCGTGCTCGTGGCCGGCCAGCACCAGGGCCACGTTGGGGTTCTTCTGGATGACGTTCTCATAGACCATCACGCCGTCGTGGGAGAAGTCCGAGCCGCGGCCATCCGGGCTCGCGGAAGGCTTGAGGTAGGCGTGGGTGAGCAGAATGGCGTTGCGGTCGGAGTACTGCTTGAGCACCTTATCCGCCCACGCGGCTTCCTCCTCAGTGACGTCATAGCCCAGGTGCAGGGCGATGAAGTCCATGCCGTTGGTGGAAAACAGGTCATAGTGGTTGTCGTTATCGCCCTCAGCATAGGGGTGGTAGGAGGCATCCTGCTCAGCCCACTTACCCTTGCCCTGCTGAGCCTCGTAGCGTTCCGGACCAAAGTACTCGTTGTAGAGGTTGCCGGCACCGACATCCGCGCCGCTTTGGTTATCGTGGTTGCCCGGCAGCACGCCGTTGACCACGCCGGCGTCCTCCAAAATCTTCTGGGCGTTGGAGGCTACCTCGAATTCCTTCTTGGCATTGGGGCGGTCATTGTCCTTGCCAATCCAGTTCTCAATGATGTCACCGGTGTGTGCGGAGTAGGCGATCTTGCGCTCGTCGGCGTTATCGGCAATCCATTGGGTGGCCGCGGTGTAGCTTTCTTCCCACTTCTTGCGCTCCTCGGCGGTGGCCTTTTCTACCGCGCCTTCGGAGAGGTACTGGGTATCGGTGTGGTGGGCGATGGAAAAGTCATAGTCGCTGGTGTCGGCGAACTCTTCGTTGACGGGCTCGTTGAGGTCATCGGCAAAGACGTCGTAGCCCACCAGCATGGTGTGGATGGTGTCACCGTCGACGAAATCTTGGTTGGCTTGCGCGCTAAGGCTTACTTGAGCGTCGGCTGCGCCGCGGGTTTCTGCCAACTTCTCCCAGCTATTGGTTGTGGTGTTCCAAGCCATGAGGCGCACCGAGCGCTTGGGGTCCACGGTGCCGGACCAGGCGATGTCGTGGGCCTTCTTCTCAGCGTCCTTGAGCTTCAGGTCAAAGCGCTGGAAAGGCATGTGCTCCGTGGAGCTGGTCTCCTGAGCATCCTCGTTGTCCGGGTTGAGGGCCTTGTCGAAGTCCTCGCCGTCTTCATACTTAAAGTCCAGGCTCTCCGGGATATCCGTGAAGGTGCCTTGGAAGCCCTTCTCCGCTACAGCCACATCGGCTTCAGTGAAAGTGGTCTCCACGTCCCCACCGCTCGGGTTATCGGCGCGAGCGGAGATCGTGATGCCCTCGCCGCTCGGCGTGGAGTCGGTGCCGGCGGCCCCCGGGAGGTTGCCGGAGGTGAAATCGATGGTTTGGGAGATGGGGTTGCCAAAGACATCGCGGCCCTCGGCCTGGATGGAGTGGTTTCCTTCTTTGAGGCCGGCGCCGATTTCCTGCCCCAGCTCGATTTCCTCGCCGTCCAGGGTGTAGGTGAGCTCGCGGGAGATGAGGGCATCGTTGTTGAACTGGACGTCGAAAGTCACCGGGCCCGTCAGGTGCTGACCCGCGCTCGGGGTGGAGCCGGTGATCTCCGCCTTCTTATCGGTGCTCAGGTTGGAGTCCTCGTAGAGGGCGGAAATCTCATCTTCGCCCAGCGGATCGGAGAAGATGCGGGCCTCGCTGACCACGGCATCGGAGTAGAACTGGGCGGCGTTATCCCGGCCGGAATCCGCGCCGATCATCACGGCGGTGGAATTGGACTTCGGCTTGGTCACCTCACCGTTGATCTCGGTGTTCTCAGCCACCTTGGCGCCGTTGACGTAGAGCTCGCTCTTGGTGCCGTCATAGACGCCGACCGCGTGGTACCACTGGCCCGGCTCCACCTGCTGCTGGGCTTTCTTGTAGCCATCGCTGCCGTTGACGGTGAAGGTCAGCTGGTCGCCGTAGATGACCATGGCCCAGCCGCCGGCTTCCTTGTTGGCGCAGAGGCTCTTTTCATTGCCGTCGAACTCCCCGTCGTAGCGGAAGACGCACTCGACGGTGAAGCCATCCTTGATCTGGTCAAACTTATCGCCTATATCGAAACCAACGGCATCCTTGCGGCCATCGAAGTGGGCCACGGGGCGCTCGAGCACGCTGTCTTGCTCCACGGTGGGCTCGCCGATCTTCAGCGGCTCGGCATCGGAGGCGGAGTTGCTGATGACCCCGTTCTCAAAGGAGAGATCCAGGATGTCTGCCTGGGGCAGGTCCTGGGCGGAGGCGAATGCGGGAGCAACAAGGCTGGAGCCTACGAGGCTGATAGAGGCAATGAGAGCGGCTTTATGCAGCTTTTTCTGAGACTTCTTTTGAGACACAAAAATTCCTTGACAGTTAACACACATGAAGAGACTTCCGCTGCGGGCAGGCATCAAAAGGCCTGGCGGCAGGCGGACCTGCCTGAGGTTAGGTGGCCGGTTTTAAGAAGAGTTGTCAGCTATGTAACGGCCAAGTGAATGGTGTTCAACTATCGGGTGACGGGTGTCTCTTGGTCGGCCGCGCCGTTGCGTGGGACACTGCCCTGCTGGGCTGGCTACTGTCTGGGTGCTGGCTGGGTGCTGGCTAGCTGAGGAAGCCGAAGAGGTCGGCGCTGCGCTGCGCCAGGCGCTCCAGGCGTGATTCCGTCATGGAGGCGATCTGGTCGATGATGGCGCGGTCACGTTCCAGATCGGTGTCGGCTTGTTTCCACCACAGGGCGAAGGTGGCGTCGAGAGAGCCCGGCGCGCCGGCCACCAGGTAGTCGTAGACGCGGTAGATGCGCTCGCGCTGGCGGTCCTGGCGGGCCAGGTGGGCGGGCTCATCCATGACGTAGAGAACGGCGATGGTCTTGAGCAGCGTTACCTCCGCCACCGCGCCCGGCGGGACGGCGAGGTCGCCGTGCATGCGGCCGAGTGGGCCGTCGTTAGCCGCGAGCGTGGCGGAGACAGTAGCGCCCACGTAGCGGCCGACGAGCTCCGAGGTCATCTTCTTCAAGTTGGCATAAGAGCGCAGGGAGTAGTCGAAGTTGCCGATGGCGTTGATGACGTCCAGCTGGCGCAGGCGGTCGGCGGCCTCGAGGAGCTCGTCGGCGGTGCCACCGAAGGCCTTCGCGCCCTTGTCCGCGAGGTTGGCCAGCTCCACCAGATCCCAGAGCACGCCCAGCGAGATGCGGCGGGAGATGATGCCGTCTTCGACGTCGTGGACGGAATAAGCGATATCATCCGACCAATCCATAACCTGAGCTTCCATGGACTTGCGCTGGTCGGAGTGCCCCTGGCGCAGCCACTCCAGGATGTCTACGTCCTCGTCATAGGCGCCGTATTTGCGGTTGGTGGTGCCATCCGGGTTGGTCTTGGTCCAGGGGTATTTGCAGGCCGCATCGAGCGAGGCGCGGGTGAGGTTCAAGCCGTAGCTGCGCGGGCCCGCCGGGGTATCCAGGACCACCTTGGGCTCCAGCTTGGTCAGGATGCGCAGGGTCTGGGCGTTGCCCTCGAAGCCGCCGAGGGCAACCTCGTTGAGTGCATTCTCGCCGTTGTGGCCGTAGGGCGGGTGGCCGATGTCATGGGTTAGCCCCGCCATATCGCACAGGTCCGGGTCCAGCCCTAAGCCAGCACCAATGCTGCGGGCGATCTGGCTGACCTCCAGGGAGTGCGTAAGCCGGGTGCGCGGGGTATCACCATCGCGCGGGCCCACCACCTGGGTCTTATCCGCCAGGCGGCGCAGCGCCGCGGAGTGCAGGACGCGGGCGCGGTCCCGGGAGAAGGCGCCGCGGTGCTCCTCGGATTTGAGCAGGGCCGAGCCTTTGGGGGACTCGGAAGCGAGGCGGGCGACGTCTTCTGCGCGGTAGGAATAGCTCACGGGTTTTAAGTTTAGGCGGAGTCCTGGCCTTCCTGGGTCTGCCTCGCGCCAATGACGCGGTGGCGCAGGGCCTGGTTGGGGCGAATAATGCGCTCGATGCGGTAGAAGGCCGCGCGCACGCCATCGGTGCGCTCCTCCCCCAGCAGGGTGCGCAGGCCCAGGTAGGCCAAGCCGCCGGTCTCGTGGGCCAGGTAGCGCCACCACGGGATGGAGAAACGCGGGGAAGGATAATAGGGCGTGCCCATAACGGTCGCGGTGATTCCTTCTTGGCGGGCGATAAGGAAGGTGCGCAGGCGGTGGAGCGGATCGGTGATGATGACGGCCTCGGTCACGCCCAGCTTCTCGCGCGCGGCAATCAGCTCGCTGCGGGTGTCCAGGCCTTCCTCGAGGGCGGTGACGTTGAGGGGATCGTCGTCAAGCATGCGCTTAGCCACCCCGGCCTCGGTGAACCTATCGCCGGGCAGCTTGCCGCCCACGGTGATGATGGGCAGGTCGTGCGCGGCGGCGTACTCGGCGGCACAGCGCACGCGGCCGGACAGGATGCGGGAGGGGCGCCCGTCGTACTGTGCGGCGCCGAGGACAATAACGTACTTCACTGTCTGACCACTCTAGCGCTGGGTGGGAAGGTATCGTGGTGCGCATGACTACTGCTGCTCGTTTTGGTCGCGCCGCCCTTGCCGCTGTGGTGTTGGGGTTGGCCACTGCTAGCCCCGCCGTGGCGGCGGACTTCGTTCTCGCCGCACCCGAGGCGGCCTCCATTAAGGACAAGGTGACGGATGAGGCGGGGGTGCTCTCGGACTCGGAGAAGTCCGAGTTGGAGGACAAGATTGCCGCGCTGCAGCAGGAGAACCACGTGGTGATTTTCGTGGTCTTTGCCTCCTCGCTGTCGGAGGGCGCGGAGAGCTATGCAGGTGAGATTGTGCAGTCCAAGGGCCCGAACTCCGCGGCCTATGTGGTGGGCGTGGATGATTCCACCGTGGGCGTGCAGACGGGTAAAGACTGGCCGCGTGGGCGCCTGGATGCGATGTATGACGCGGCCTACGCCAAGCTTGCCGAAGGTCACCAGTACGGCCCCTCCGCACTTGCGCTTGTCGACGCTGCCGCTTCCGGTTCTGCGGGGTCGTCTTCTGGCGCTTCTGCTGCTTCTGACTCCGATGGCTCCGGAGGCCTGTGGCTAGCTGGCGGCGCAGGCGCGCTGGCTTTGGCGGGTGGCGGAATCGCGGTGGCCAACAGGCGCAAGACAAAGAAGGACTCGGCGGCCACTCTGGAGTCCGCGCGCCAGATTGAGCCGGGCAATACCGCGCAGCTCGACCGCCTGGATATGGATACGTTGGAGAAACTGGCGCAGGAGGAGCTGGTCTCCACCGATGAGTCGATCCGCCGCGGCAAGGAGGAGCTCGACATCGCGGTGGCCGAGTTCGGCCCCGAGCGCACCCGCCCGTTCACGCGCGCGATGAACCACTCCACGCTAACACTGCAGAAGGCATTCCAGCTGCAGCAGAGGCTGCAGGACAACCTGCCGGAATCGACTTCGGAGCGCCGTCAAATGCTGGTGGAGATTATCTCTTCCTGCGGGCAGGCAGATGATGCGTTGGATGAGCAGGCGGCGGACTTTGCCAAGATGCGTGACTTGCTCATCAACGCCGGTTCCAAGCTGGATGAGCTGACCCAGCGCACCGTCGATCTGCGCGGGCGTCTGCCGCAGGCGCGCACGACATTGTCATCCCTCAGTGCTTCTCATTCCGCGGAGGCGTTGTCCTCGATTGCGGATAACCCGGAGATGGCAGAGGTCTCGCTCGACGAGGCTGAGAAGTTGCTGTCGCGCGGTCGCGAGCTGCAGTCCCAGCCCGCCGGGCAGCAGGGCCCTTTGGTGGGCTATATCCGCGATGCCGAGCATGCGCTCGAGGTCTCCGACCGCCTGCTCAGCGCCGTGGAGAACGCGGAGAACTCGATCACCGCGGCGCAGGATAACCTGCCGGCGCTCATCGATGAGGTCGAGGAAGAAATCGCCGAAGCACAGCAACTCGAGCAGCAAGGAAAGGCGCAGGGCTCCCCTGCCGATTGGTCCGCGCTGGAGTCGCTGCTCGTTCAGGCGCGGGAGGCGCTCAGTGCGGCTCGCCAGCAGGGCAAGGCCGACCCGCTGGGGCAGTACACCGCGCTGACGGCGCTCGATAGCAAGCTGGACGAGCAGCTCGATACCGTCCGCGAAACCAACGCCACCCGCGAGCGACAGATTGCGCTCTATCGCCAGCAGATTGCCGCGGCCGAGTCCGCCATCCAGGCGGCGGAAGACCTGCTGTCCTCGCGCGGCCGCGTGGTGGGCCCCGATGCGCGCGTCGCGCTTGCCGATGCCTCCCGCCTCTTCGCCCAAGCCCAGAACTCCGCCTCCAAGGACCTGCGCGCGGCGCTCAACTATTCCCGCGATGCCGCTTCTGCTGCGCAGACTTCGCTCAACCGCGCGAAGGAAGACCTGGAGGCTTATCGCCGCCGGGAGCAGCGCCGCCAGGCCACCGATGCCGCGGGCAACATCCTCACCGGCATGGTCATTGGCCAAATCCTCGGCGGCGGCAGCTCCCGTGGTGGAGGCTTCGGTGGCGGCTTCTCCGGTGGTGGAGGCTTCGGCGGCGGTGGCTTCTCGGGCGGCGGAGGCGGAGGCGGTTTCCGCGGCGGCTCCTTCTAGCCGCCCCCTCCCCTGCTCCGATTCCTCGCCTTCTCCCCTTTTCCGCCGGCGGCTCCCCCAGCCGCCTTCATACTTCTCCCCTGCCCGGCGCCTAGGCCTCGAAGCCCGCGGCCCACACCCGGCATCTCATAACCGGGGCGGTCCCGCATGGCATCTCACAAAAGGCGCCTTGCACAAGGCATCTTCTAGAAGGCGTTTTCACAGCTAAAAACGCCTTTTGAGCCCTCCACATGGCGTTTTCAGCCCCAAAGGCGCCTTTTGTCAGACACCATTTGCCAGATGCCTTCTGTCGGATGCCGTTTGCGAGATGCCTTCGGCCGGATTTCCTGTGCACGCATCCGGCGATTGGACCGCGTCTCGGTAGCCGGCCAATCAGCTCCTCGGATACGGGGTGGTGCGAATGCACGGTAGGTGGAACACGGTCATGCACATGGTTCTCGTCAAAAGGCTTCTCTCACAAGGTTGCAGTCAAACGGTTTACCTGGGGGCAAGTAAACCTTCTGCACCGAGCTAGATGGTTCGTTTGGGGGCAAACAAACCTTATGACTGCAACCATCTAACTAGAACCCTCTACTGGCATACCAAGCCGAGCAAGGATGCCAGAAGAGCTCCCCTTTTGATGAAATCACCCAAGTTTCCACGCCAGTTCTGGCTATATCGCGGAAGGTAGGTTAGGTGCGAAAGGGGCGGACGGAGCCGTCGAGAAGCAGGCAACAGTAGCTGGTGAAGGCAGCGTCCGTGAGGGGGAGCTCGCCCACCGCGACTTCGAGGTCGCGGCCCCGCGGGGTGGTGCGGGCGACCTCGGCGGCGGGGCCAGACAGAGCGAGGATGCGGCGCTCGCGGCGGAATGGATTCGTGCGCTCAAGCAGGTACTCGCGGCCCTCGCACGCCGCGCGCAGCTTGTTCACTGTGAAGCTGGTCTGTTCCGCGGAAAAGTCGGGCCCGCGCACGGTAAAGCGGCGCGCGCCCGGGATGTGCTCGAAGGCGATGGTGGTGTCCGTCCCGGGCAGCAGCAGGCCCGTCGGTCTCACGCGGGCGATGACCACGCCCGCGCCATCCACCAGCGCCTCATCGCGCCACACCCAGCGCTGCATCAGAGAAGCACCGCAACAATGGCAACGATGGTCATGAGCAGCAGCGTCGCGATGATCGGAATCGCAGTCTTCTGCGTCCGCGCCTCCAAAATGACGCGCGTAAACCAGCTCAGGGCAGCAATCTCCGAGTGGCTGAGGTCATCGGAATCATCGCTGTCCTCGCCCTCGAATTCGAGGATGGCCTTACGCACACCAGAATTCTTAGAGGAGAACTGGGCGATTTTCAGCCCCTCGTGGTCCTCGACAATCCAGTCGCCACCGGACTCGTTGATGAAGGCGAACGTGCGCCCATCCAGGGAAGCTTCCAAACGCTTATCGCGCTTGGGGTTGCCCGCCAGGCGGTAGACGCGGTCATCTTCCAAGGTCACCGACGCGCCCAGGTCATCGAGTCCCAAGCGCCAGTGCTCGCCTTCCACGTCCGCCGAGCGCTCCTGGAACATGCCCAACGACGCCGGCCCCTCCCCCACGAGGAGGACCGGGTTCTTGCGGTCGCTGCGGTCCCAGCTGGTGTAATGCATTAGCAGCCAGCCAGTCGGGCGGCCAGGTAAGCCTCAAGCTCGTCGAGCTTGACGCGCTCCTGCTCCATGGAGTCACGCTCACGCACGGTGACCGCGTTGTCCTCGAGGGTGTCGAAGTCATAGGTCACGCAGAACGGCGTGCCGATCTCATCCTGGCGGCGGTAGCGGCGGCCGATCGCACCAGAGACATCGAACTCCACGTTCCAGTTGGCGCGCAGCTTGTTCGCCAATTCGCGGGCCGGGGTGGACAGCTCTTCCTTCTTCGACAGCGGCAGCACGGCCACCTTGACCGGAGCCAGACGGCGGTCCAGGCGCAGCACCACGCGCTTATCGGTACCGCCCTTGGCGTTCGGGGCCTCCTCTTCGTCGTAGGCATCGATAAGGAAGGCCATCATGGCGCGGCCCAGGCCGGCAGCCGGCTCAATAACGTACGGGGTCCAGCGCTCGCCAGCCTCCTGGTCAAAGTAGGACAGGTCCTCGCCCGAGCCCTTGGTGTGCACGGAAAGGTCATAGTCCGTGCGGTTGGCCACGCCCTCCAGCTCGCCCCACTTGGAGCCCTTGAAGTTATAGGCGTACTCGACGTCCACGGTGCGCTTGGAGTAGTGGGAGAGCTTCTCCTGCGGGTGCTCGTAGAGGCGCAGGTTCTCTTCCTTGATACCGAGGTCGATGTACCAGTTGAAGCGGTCATCGATCCAGTACTGGTGCCACTCTTCGTCCTCGCCCGGCTTGACGAAGAACTCCATCTCCATCTGCTCGAACTCGCGGGTACGGAAGATGAAGTTACCCGGGGTGATCTCGTTGCGGAAGGACTTACCGATGTTCGCAATGCCGAACGGCGGCTTCATACGCGCCGAGGTCATCACGTTCTTGAAGTTCACAAAGATGCCCTGCGCGGTCTCCGGGCGCAGGTAGTGCAGACCCTGCTCGTCGTCGACCGGGCCCAGGAAGGTCTTAAGCAAACCGGAGAAGGCCTTCGGCTCGGTCCAGTCACCCGGCTGGCCAGTCTCCGGATCGTTGATGTCAGCCAGGCCGTTGGCCGGCTCGTGGCCGTGCTTTTCCTCGTAGGCCTCGATCAGGTGGTCCGCGCGGTAGCGCTTACCGGTGTGCTTGGACTCCACCAGCGGGTCGGTGAAAACCTCAACGTGGCCGGAGGACACCCACACCTGGCGTGGCTGGATCACGGACGTATCGACGCCCACGACGTCATCGCGGGACTGCACCATGTGGCGCCACCACTGGCGCTTGATGTTTTCCTTGAGCTCGACGCCAAGCGGGCCGTAGTCCCACGCAGAGCGGGAACCGCCATAAATTTCACCTGCCTGGTAGACCAAGCCGCGGCGCTTACACAGGCTGACGACGGTATCAATGACGGATGCCATAGCTAATGGGACTCCTCTGGTAGGGGACAGTCTTTATACAGTGCGGCCTAGTCTAGCGTGCCCCTCATCGCCGCGTGCCTTCACCCCAAAAGTGTGGTGCATTTTATACACATTTCCGCATTCTTCGGCTATAGTACCGATAGCTCTCTTTTTAACTCTCCATCAATAGATATGACTGAAGGTGAATGGCGTGACCAACACCCAGACTGACACCCTTTCCTTTGATCTGGCGGCGGCTGCCACCGTGATTAGCGCTTTGGATTCACCATTGCGCATCGATATCATTCAGCGCCTCTCCGAGCGCGACCACTACGTCCACGAGCTGGTCGCCGCGACCGGCAAATCGCAGCCGCTTATCAGCCAGCACCTGCGGGTTCTCAAGCGCGCGAACATCGTCGACAGTGAACGCACCGGCCGTGAAGTCCGTTACTCTTTGGTGGCCCCTAAGGTGCTGCCTTTACTTCGCGACGCCTCACTGGCCACCTCTTAATGGAAGTGTGTTGATAAACTAAGCCCCATGGCCATCCACGACAGTATTCCCAAACTCGGCGCTCGCAATACCCGCCAGCGCACCGCCGTCGTTGAGGTCCTGCGCAGTCTCGACAAGTTCGTCTCCGCCAAGGACATTCACCAGGCGCTTATCGACGGTAACCAGAAAGTCGGCCTCACCACCGTCTATCGCACGCTCCAATCACTCTCGGAGATTGACGCAGTCGACGCGCTCCACATGCCCTCCGGCGAGACCCTTTACCGCCACTGCGAGAGCGATGCGCACCACCACCACTTGGTGTGCACCAAGTGCGGCCGCACCGAAGAGATCGATGGCGGCCCGATTGAAGAGTGGGCCTCCTCTATAGCCAAGGAGCACGACTTCGAGCTCACCGGGCACGATGCCGAGATCTTCGGCATCTGCGCTGAGTGCCGCGCCCGAAACTAAAGTTTCGGGCGTTAGAAACGATGCTGGCTATTTGACGCCGCCGAAGCGGCGGTCACGCCGCGCGTACTCTTCCACCGCGGCGAACAAGTCTTCCGGCGTGAAGTCCGGGAAAAGCTTGTCCTGGTAAATCATCTCTGCGTAGGCCGACTGCCACAGCAGGAAGTTCGAAGTGCGCTTCTCACCGGAGGGGCGCAAGAACAAATCCACGTCCGGCATATCGGGGTCATACATCACCGAGCTCACCGTCTTCTCGTTGATGGAGCGCGAGTCGAGCTCGCCACGGGAGACTTGCTCGGCGAGCTCCCGGATGCCGTCGACAAGCTCGGCGCGCCCACCGTAATTTACGCACATCACCAAGGTCATCTTGGTGTTGTCCTTGGTCAGCTCCTCGGCAGCCTCAAGCTCCTTGATAACGGAGCGCCACAGGCGCGGGCGGCGGCCGGCCCACACCACGCGCACTCCCCTATCGTTGAGCCAATGGCGCTGACGGCGCAGGACGTCACGGTTAAAGCCCATGAGGAAGCGCACCTCCTCCGCGCTGCGGCGCCAGTTCTCGGTGGAGAAGGCGTAGGCGGAAAGGTAAGGAACGCCGAGGGCGAGGCAGGCATCGACGACGTCGAGAAGCACTGCTTCCCCACGACGGTGGCCTTCGGTGCGCTTCATGCCGCGCTCCTCTGCCCAGCGGCCGTTGCCGTCCATGACCAGCGCGATGTGGCGCGGCAGGAACTCCTGCGGGATAGCGGGCGGATGAAGGACTCGGTTCGGGTCAGGCGTAATCACGCATTACAGTCTACTGTTCCATGATCCCCAACGCGCCAACGGAGCGCTCGAGGTGCCATTGCAGGTGGGCGCGGGTCAGCCGGTGGGCCTCTTGGGCTTGGGTGTTCGTCGGCTGGCTGGGGTGGCCGTGGGCGATAAGCCACATGTGGTGCAGGGTTTCCGGGTCCACCTCCGCGGCTCCCGGCGGGCGGCATTGGTGGCAGGCAGCACCCCCGACGGCTGGGTGAAAGGCGTGGTGAGGGCCGGGCCTTTGGCACTGGGCGCAATCGAAAAGGCTGGGTGCCCAGCCGGCGTGGGACATGGCTTGGAGGAGGAAGGCGTCGAGAAGCATGAGCGGATCGCCGTGCTGAAGGTTGTCGAGGACGTCGACGCAGGCATCGTAGAGATAGGGGTCCCCGGGGGCGTCGGCGGCGGCGAGGCGCTCGGCGGATTCGAGGGCGGCGCAGGCGGCGGTGTAGCGCTCGTAGTCCTCGATGATGCGCGCGCCGAAGTAGTCCACGGTATCGGCCTGGGAAATGGTGTAGAGGTTGCGGCCGGGATAAAGCTGCACGTCGAGGTTGACGAAGAGCTGCAGGCGCGAGCCGAAGCGCGATTTGGCGCGGCGAACACCCTTGGCCACCCCGCGCACGAGGCCGTGGTGGCGGGTCAAGAGCACGATGATGCGATCCGCCTCGCCGAAATCATAGGAGCGGATGACGAGGGCGCGGTCGCGGAAATTCTCCCGCATGTAGAAGCACCCCCGCTTCTAGAAGCCCAGGCGGCCCAGCGCCTTCGGGTCCGACTGCCAGTTCTTCAGGACCTTAATGCGCAGGTCAAGGTAGACGTTTTGGCCGAGCAGCTGGATGATTTCCTTGCGGGCGGTGCCCACGATGCGGCGGAAGCGGCGGCCGTCCTTGCCCTCGATGATGCGCTTCTGGCCGGGACGCTCCAGGTAGAGGATGGCGTGGACGTTGAGGACGTCGGGGCGTTCCTGGCTGGGCAGGATCTCATCGACCTCGACGGCGACGGAGTGCGGGAGCTCGTACTTCAGGCCGGACAGCGCAGACTCGCGGATAAGCTCAGCGATGCGCTTGGCCTGATCCTCGTCGGTGATGTGGTCATCCGGATAGAATTTAGGCCCCTCGGGGAGGTGGTCCACGATGACCTGGGTCAGCTCATCCAGCTGCACGCGCTCGGTGGCGGAGACGGGGATGACCACGGCGTCTGGGTTCTCCTCGGAGAGGAGCTCGTGGAGAGCTACAAGCTGGGCGCCGACTTGGTCCTTGGAGGCCTTATCCAGCTTGGTGACGATGCCGATGATGGGGGTCTTCGGGGCGACCTTGCTGACGTTCTCCAGAATCCAGCGATCGCCGGGGCCGATCTTCTCATCGGCAGGGATGGTCAGGCCGATGACGTCGACGTCTGCGTAGGTGTCCTTAACTACCTCGTTGAGGCGCTCGCCGAGCAAGGTGCGCGGGCGGTGCAGGCCGGGTGTGTCGACGAGGACGATTTGCGCATCCTCGCGGTGTACGAGGCCGCGGATGGGGTGGCGGGTGGTTTCCGGCTGGTCGGCGGTGATGGCGATCTTCTGCCCCACCAGGGCGTTGGTCAGGGTGGACTTGCCGGTGTTGGGGCGGCCGACGAAGGACACGAAGCCGGAGCGGAAGCCCTCGGGCGTGTCGGTGTATTGCGAATAGTCAGCGGCGTTGGCTTCGCCCTCAGCCGGCAGGTCCGCGAAGGCGGCATCGAAATCAGTGCTCATATCGCCTCATATCATAACGCACGAGCTGCCGAGTCCCGTTCTTGTTGTATGGCCCTGCTCTGACTCTCGACGTGCGGCCCCGAGAGCTTCCTGCCGATGCGCTTAAGAATGGTCCTTTCAGTTTGGTCCTTCTACTCTGGTCCCTTCTCTGTGCAAAGGGACCGTCTGGTGGCGGTTTTCGCGTACGAAATGGTCCCTTTAGTGTTCAAAAGGACCAGACTAAAGGGACCTTCTGTGCTCGCGCGGGGTTTGTCTGGCCTGCAGATGGTTTGAGTCAGGCGGTTCTGGTCATAAGGTTTCTTTGCCCCCAAACGAACCATCTAGCGACCTCCAGAAGGCTTGTTTGCCCCCAAGAGAACCTTCTGACCCGAACCATCTGAGTAGAACCTTATGGCTGGAAACGACATCGTTGAAGGTGGGCCGCGAAAGCAGCGGTGAGGAAAGGTGAGGGTGAAAGCTGATGACGCGAGGTTATCCGCCGCATGGCGACTGCGAAAAAGCTTGCGCCAAATGGCATCTTGCAAATGGTGTCTTCCGAAAGGCGTCTTTGACCGCAAAAACGCCTTCTAGACGCAGCAAAAGGCGTTTTTAGACGTGAAAACGCCTTTTGACAGATGCCTTCTGCGAAATGCCGTTTGCCGGGCACCTTGGCGTGCCAAGGTAATAGCGCGAGGCCGAGGCCGAGGCGTGATAGTTAGAGCTCCTCCACCCGGAACTGCAGCTGCGGGTTAGCAAAGACATCCTGCGACTCGATGAGCAGCAGCTCCTGAGAATCCGCCTCGTAGGTGTTTTGGAGCAGGTCGAAGACGGAGGACGCAGTTCGCTTGAGGGCCAGCTTGGCGTCGTTGGTCTCCACGTAGTGCCCCGTAAAGAGCGAAGCCGTGACATCGCCCGAGCCGTTGCGCTTGAACGGCAGCTTGGGGGTGGCCACCAAGAAGGCGCGCTCGCCATCAACGGCGAGCATCTCAATCTCGTCCTCGCTGGTCTCCGGGCGCTGCACCGAGGTCACCAACACTGTCTTCGGGCCGATCTCCTGCGCGCGCTTCACCGCCGCGAGGGTCTGCTCCAGGGTGCCCACCTCACAATCAGTCAGGTAGCCCAGCTCAAACTGATTCGGGGTGATGATGTCCGCAACGGGCACCACCTTATCGCGCAGCAGCGGCGGGATTTCATCGGAGACGAAGCAGCCGGACTTAGCGTTACCCATCACCGGGTCGCAGGCATAGAGGGCCTTGGGGTTAACCGCCTTGATTCGGTTCACTGCATCCACGATGGCGCCCGCAATATCCGGTCCGCCCTGGTAACCAGACAAGATCGCATCGATGCGTGGGAAGGCACCGCGCTTCTCGATGCCATCCACAATCGCCGTGACCTCCTCCGCCGGGATCATCGGCCCGCCCCAATCGCCATAACCGGTGTGGTTGGAGAAGTTCACCGTGTGAATCGGCCATACCTCATGGCCAGCGCGCTGAAGTGGAAAGACTGCTGCGGAGTTGCCCACGTGACCGAAGGTGACATGGGACTGAATGGAGAGGATGTTCATAGTCCTCCATTGTGCTACGCCCCACGTAGCACCTCAACGTTTGGGCCGCTTTAGATTCCGCCGCCGGGAACTTCCTCATCGAGCTTCGCGCGCTCGGCGGCATCCGGGAAGGCCTTCGGGCCCGAGGGCTTGGGCTGGTAGCTCACGCCACGCGCCGCCAGGTCCTCGTACCAGTCCGCCAGCAGCTCATTTTGCAGGCCGAACATTTCTTTCTCCTCCGCCGCGGTGGTGTGGTCATAGCCCAGCAGGTGCAGGCAACCATGCACGGTCAACAGAGCCAGCTCGTGGCCCAAAGAGTGGCCGGCCGCGGTGGCTTGGCGCTGCGCAAATTCCGGGCAGAGCACGATATCGCCCAGCATGGCCGGTCCGGCTTCGGCGGCGTCGGGGCGCCCGCCAGTAGCGCCCGGGGTGAGCTCATCCATGGGAAAGCTCATCACGTCGGTCGGGCCTTCTAGGTCCATCCAGCGCACGTGCAAGTCCGCGATGGTATCCAGATCCACGGCGGTAATCGTGCACTCGGCATCCGGGTTAACGTCGAGGCGGCCGAGGGCGTAGGAGCAGACGTCGATCAGCATCTCCTCGTTCACGCCGTCATAACCGGACTCGTTAATAAATTCGATGCTCATTTCTTCTCCTCCTGCTCAGCAAAGTTATCGTAAGCCTCCACGATGCGCCCGACCAGCTGGTGGCGCACCACGTCGGCCGCGCCCAGCTCCGCGAAGTGGATATCCGGCACACCCTTGAGAATGCGCCGCACCAGGCGCAGGCCGGAAACTTGCCCGCCCGGCAAGTCCACCTGGGAAATATCGCCGGTCACCACGATGGTGGAGCCAAAACCCAAGCGCGTCAGGAACATCTTCATCTGCGCCGGCGTGGTGTTCTGGGCCTCGTCCAGGATGACGAAGGCATCGTTGAGCGTGCGGCCACGCATATAAGCCAGCGGCGCGACCTCAATGATGCCGGCCTCCATGAGCTTCGGAATCATCTCCGGATCGATCATGTCCCGCAAAGCGTCATACAGCGGGCGCAGGTAGGGGTCAATCTTGTCGTTGAGTGTGCCGGGCAGAAAGCCCAGCTTCTCCCCCGCCTCAACCGCCGGGCGGGTCAAGATAATGCGGCTGACCTGCTTGGCGCGCAGGGCCTGCACCGCCTTGGCCACCGCCAGGTAGGTCTTACCGGTACCGGCGGGGCCGATGCCGAAGACAATCGTGTTCTCATCGATGGCCTGCACATAGCGTGATTGGCCCACCGTCTTCGGGCGCACGGCCTTACCGCGGCGCGAAACGATATCCGCCGCGAGCGTCTCAGACACAGAGGCTGGGGCATCCACCGTGACCAGGTCCAGGGTGTGCTTCACGGTATCCGTGCTCACCGGATGGCCGCGGCGCGCGATGGCCTCGAGCTCCTCTAAGACCTTGTGCGCGCGGGCCACCTCATAATCGGGGCCGGCGGCAGTAATGGTGGTGCCGCGAGCAAAGAGGTCCACGCCCAGAAGGTTTCCCAAAACGCGCAGGTTATCGTCCGCCGGGCCGAGCACCGTGGCCAGGTAGGCGGAATCGAGATCAAACTTGGTGGTGATAATAGGCACGCCCAAAAGGCTACCAGCGCGAGGTCAGGGTGCCGATGCTGGCCAACGCCACCATGCTTGCCGACGCCGTCCTCAACACCTCCGGCCCCAACTTGATCGCCGTCGCACCGGCGTCCTGCAAGCGGGCTAGTTCCTCCGCGCCGATGCCACCTTCCGGGCCCACCAGAAGGTAGATGGTCTCGGCGACGTCGAGGTCAGCAAGGTCCTTAAGCCGAACCTCGGCTTCCTCGTGGAGGACCAAGGCTCGTGCGCCCGCAATCTCCTGGCACAACTGGCGGGTGGTCAAAGGACCACGCACCGCGGGCACGCGCGCGCGGCGCGATTGCTTGGCAGCCGCCACGGCCGCGGATTCCCACTTTGCTAGCGCCTTCGGGGCCTTCTTCGCATCCCACTTGGACACGCAGCGATCCGCCTGCCAGGCGATGATCTCATCCGCCCCTGCCTGAGTGGCCAGGTCGACGGCGAGTTCGGCGCGCTCCGATTTCGGGATGGCCTGGACCACGATGACGCGCGGGGAGGGTTCGGGGATGATCGCGAGGTCGTCGACAAGCGCGACCAGCGTGTCCTTGCCCTGCGTTTCAGTGATGGTGGCGGTAGCGCGGCGCCCAGACCCGTCGATAAGCACCAGGCTCTCGCCCGGGGTCATGCGCTTAACGGTGACCGCGTGGCGGCCCTCCGCACCATCGAGGCCCACGGGCTGGCCGACCTCAGCGTGGGACAGGTCCGGGTGGAGGAAGACGGGCAGAGACATTAGCGGCGGAACTTATCGCGGAAGCGGCTAAAGAGGGACTCGCCCTGGTCATCCCCGGCGTGGTGCACCTCGGTGCCGCCGTGGCCGGCGTCACGCACCTTCTCCAGTGCCTCGCGGGTCTTCTTATCCAGGTCAGTCGGGACAACAACATCCACGTGGGCGTGGAGGTTGCCAAAGCCGTCGGTGCGCAGGCGCGGCATGCCCTTTCCTTGGAGGGTGATGGACTCGCCCGGCTGGGTGCCCGGCGCGATATCGATGGTGAGCTCCTCGCCGTCGAGCTGCTCGACGGTGCACGAAGCACCCAGCGCGGCATCCACCATGGGCACGCGCACGGTCAGGTGCAGGTCATCGGCGTTGCGCTCGAAGACGGGGTGCGGCTCGGTGTGCACCTCAACGTACAGGTCGCCAGCGGGGCCGCCGCCGTGGCCGACCTCGCCCTGGGACGCCATGCGGATGCGCATGCCATCACCAATGCCGGCGGGGATATTCACCGTAATATCGCGACGCTTGCGCACGCGGCCATCACCGCCGCAGTGGCCACAAGGATCGGTGACTACTTCGCCGAAGCCGTAGCACTTCGGGCAATCGCGGGTGGTCATCATGTTGCCCAACATGCTGCGCTGGACCTCTTGGACCTGGCCCATGCCGCCGCAGTGATCACAGGTCACCGGCTTGGACTTGGACTCAGAACCGGTTCCCTCACAGCGGTCACAAACCACAGCGGTATCCACCTTGACCTGCTGCTTAACGCCGCTATAGGCCTCCTCGAGGGTAATGGTGGTGCGCAGGAGCGCATCATCGCCCGGCTGCACGCGGGAACGCGGGCCGCGGGAGGCAGCTCCCCCGCCGAAGAACTCGGCGAAGATATCGCCGAGGCCGCCGCCACCGAAACCACCAAAGCCGCCGCCCTGGGCCGCGCGCTCCTCCATGGGGTCACCACCCATGTCCACAACCCGGCGCTTCTGCGAATCCAGCAGAACCTCCTGTGCAAGGGAAGCCTCGCGGAACTTCTCCGCGGCCTCCTCATCGCCCGGGTTGACGTCCGGGTGGTACTTGCGCGCCAGCTTGCGGTAGGCCTTCTTAATCTCGGCATCCGACGCCGACTTTTCTACACCAAGAATGCCGTAGTAGTCACGAGCCACGTACTGTCATCCTTCTATATCTCGTTGATACTAAATCTAATCCGACGGGCCAGCTTACTCGCCCGCCAAAATTTCACTCACATAGCGTGCAACGGCAGAGACCTTGGAGATTGTTCCCGAATAATCCATATACGTCGGCCCCACCACACCGAGCCCGCCGAGTGCTGCAGCCTCCGAGCCGGTGCCGAGACCATAGCGCGTGGCCACGACGGAGGTTTGGCGCAGCTCATCGGCCTCGTTTTCCTCGCCAATAGAGACCGATACATTGCCTAGGTCCGGCACGCGGGCCAGCAACTTCAGCACCACGACCTGCTCTTCAAGAGCCTCGATGATAGAGGGCAGGCCCTCGGGCAAGGCCACGCGGGTGAGGTTGGAGGTGCCGGCCATAATCAGGCGATCGGAGGGCTGCTCCACGAGGGTTTCAATCAGCGTCGTCGCCGCCTTGAGGAGGTAGGGGCGGATGTCGGCCGGGGAGTCGTCGACAAGCGCGGCCAGCTCCACCGAGGCTTCCGTGAGCGTCTTGCCCTCCAGAGCAGTGTTGAGGATATCGCGCAGGCGGTGGGTCTGCTCGGGGTCGATGACATCATCGAGCTCCACATTGCGCTGATCGACGCGCCCATTGTCCGTAATCAACACCAAGAGCAGACGCACCGGTGACAATGCGACAACCTCGCAATGCTTCACGCGGGAGACCTTGAGGTTTGGCATTTGCACCACCGCAGCTTGCTTGGTCACCTGGGCCAGCAGCTGGACGGAGCGGCGCAAAACGTCTTCCAAGTCGACCCCGCCTTCGAGGAAGGAGAGCATGGCGCGGCGCTCGGGTGTGGACAGCGGTTTGACGTCGTGGAGCGTATCGACGAACTGGCGGTAACCCTTCTGCGTGGGCACGCGCCCGGAGCTGGCGTGTTCTTGGGCGATGAGCCCTTCGGCTTCGAGCACGGCCATGTCATTGCGAATCGTCGCCGAGGACACGCCCAGCTGGTAGCGCTCGAGCAGGGCCTTGGAGCCGACGGGCGATTGCGAGGCGATATAGTCCGCGACGATGGCGCGCAGGACCTCTTGGCGGCGGGCATCGGTGGAGCTGGACATGTCTTTAAGGCTATCCGTTCTGGCGGGCAAGTGTGGAAGCTGGTGCCAATCTGCCTCGGTGCGCTGCCAGTCCGTCACCACTTCCAGGTGGTTCCATAATGTGCTTTAAAAGGGTTCATCATGCGCTTCCAGGTGGCTCGAAAACTGATGGTCCCTTTAGTCTGGTCTCTTTTGAGAGCAAAGAGACCATCTGCGGGCGTGATTCCTGCGATAGATGGTCCCTTTTCGCCGTAAAGGGACCAAATTAACGGGACCAAACTAGAAGGACCCTTAAAAAGACTAACCGTATCGAGGACGACTAACAGGTTTCTCGACGTGGAGAGAGAAACTAACACCGACTAACACCGCTATCAAACTTCCCGACGACAGGAGCAAAACTAACAAATTCCCGGCGGAGCTAACTTTAAGTCCCCATGTCTCCTCGACGTCGAAAGGCCAAGGCCTAGCCACTTCTTCGCAGCTTCGCGGTTGCATCACACAGCTGGTTCTACTCAGATGGTTCAGGTCATACGGTTTACTTGCCCCCAAACGAACCTTCTAGCAGCCTAAGGAAGGTTTGTTTGCCCCCAAACAAACCTTATGACTAGAACCTTTCCACTGGAACCATGTGCGGAAGGCTGAGGACAGGCCACGAGCAGGGTACGGCCGCTAATGAGCCAGCTGATGCGGATCCGGAGGTCGGCCCGCAGGCGGGGCAAGCCCCTAGCGAGCGGTGCCTTCGGCGGTATCTTCGGCGACAAGGAGGTCGGTGATGATCCCATCCGCGAGCAGGCGTCCCGCCTTGGTCACGCGGAGGTGGTCGCCGGCGCGCTCGAGCAGGCCGCGAGAGATGTAGTCAGCCATGACTGGCTCCGCCGCCGGCGCTAGCCAGGACGCGGGGATGCCCTCGCGCAGGCGCAGGCCCAGCATGATGCGCTCGGTGTGGCGATCGGCGGCGCTGAGCTCCTCGCGATCCTTGATGGGCAGCTCCCCCTCGCCCACGGCCTTGATATAGGTCCGCGGGTTCTTCACGTTGAAGAAGCGCTCGTTGCCCAAATGCGAATGCGCGCCCGGGCCCGCGCCCCACCAATTGCCGTCCACCCAGTAGATGCGATTGTGCTGACACTCCCCACCCGGCTTGGCCCAGTTGGAGACCTCGTACCATTCAAAGCCTTCGGCCTCGAGCGTGGAGGAGATCATCTCATAGCGCCGGGCCAGAACGTCCTCGTCCGGAGCCGGAAGCAGGCCCTTCGATACCTTGCGGGCCATGCGCGTGCCGTCCTCCACAATGAGCGAATACGCACTGATGTGGTCCACCCCGGTCTCCAGGGCGCGCTCCAAGGTCAGGGCAACGTCGGCGTCCTCTTCCGTCGGCGTGCCATAAATCATGTCCAGGTTGACGTGCTCGAAGCCCGCGGCACTAGCCTCGCGGGCAGCATCGAAGGCACGGCCCGGGGTGTGGGCTCGCTCGAGCACTGCGAGCACGCCCGGTGAGGCGGACTGCATGCCGAGGGAGAGGCGGGTGAAGCCGGCGTCGAGAAGCCCGGCGAAATACTCCGGCGAGGTCGACTCCGGGTTGGATTCCGTGGTGACCTCCGCGTCTGGGGCTAGGCCAAAGGTGTCGCGCACCCGATTCAACACACGGCCCAGCCCCTCGGCACCCAACAAGCTCGGCGTGCCGCCACCGATAAAAACTGTTTCGGCCTCGCGGCCTACCTGGGCCGCCCCCATCTCCAGCTCTTTCTCCAGCGCAGCCAGATAATCGCTGGTCAGATCCCCTCCCAGCTCACCGGGCGTATAGGTGTTGAAATCGCAGTAGCCACAGCGCGAGGCACAGAAGGGAACGTGAATATAAAGACCGAAGGGATCCATGGGGAACAAAATAACCGACTAAACCGTTGAAGCGGTAGTCTATAGTGCAGATTTGCAACCCCGATAGTGAAGAAAGGCCCCCTTTTTCGTGGAACCTCCGAGTCGATGTCCCCGCCGTCTCCTTAAGGCGGTGGGGTAAGCCGTGTTATCTGCCATCCTGATGATTGTGGCGGGTTTCGCCGTCATCGCTCTCATTATCGTGGCCAACGCGTACTTCGTCGCGCAAGAATTCGCCTTCATGTCCGTGGACCGCACGCAGCTGCGCCAGCGCGCTGCGACTGGGGATAAACCAGCGGAGCGCGCGCTCAAAATCACGCAGAAAACCTCCTTCATGCTCTCCGGCGCACAGCTGGGCATCACGATTACGGGCCTGCTTATTGGTTATGTGGCCGAGCCCCTCGTGGGCCAAGGCCTGGGCCAGCTGCTCGGCGGCGTGGGCGTGCCCACGGGCGTGTCCGTTGCCATCGGTACGGTGACCGCGCTGGCCGTGTCGACGGTTCTCACGATGCTCTTTGCCGAGCTCTTCCCGAAGAACTACACCATCGCCGCCCCCATGAAGACAGCGCTGTGGCTGTCCGCGTCCACGATGTGGTACCTCAAGATCTTCGGCTGGCTGATCCACTTCTTCGAGTATTCCTCCAACGCCATCCTCAAGGTCTTCGGCATCGAACCGGTGGAGGATGTCGATTCCTCTGCCACCACCGATGACCTGGAGTCCATCGTGGATGCCTCCCACGAGGCCGGCGACTTGGATGAGGACACCTACCTGGTGCTCGACCGCCTCCTCGACTTCCCCGAACACGACGTGGGACACGCCATGATTCCGCGCTCGCGCGTGGATGTCATTGAGCCGGAGACCACCATCGGCGAGGTGCGCGAGATGATGTCGGAGAACCACACCCGCTACCCCATCATCGACGATGAGCACAATCCCATCGGCGTGGTGCACCTCTACGACGTGCTGGGCACCGAGCTGCCCGTGGCCACCCCGGCCCGCGAAATCATGAAGGAACCCGTGGTAGTGCCGGAGCTCATGCCGCTTCCCGACGTCGTCACGGAGCTTCGCGACGCCGACGAAAAACTCGCCTGCGTCATCGACGAATACGGCGGCTTCGTGGGCATCGTGACCATGGAGGACCTGGCCGAGGAGATCCTCGGCGATGTCACCGATGAGCACGACCTCGAAGAGACCGAAGAGATCACCGAGCAGGACGAGACGCACTGGATCGTCGACGGTGACACCCCCATCGACGAGATCGAGCGCGCCATCGGCCACGACCTGCCCGAGGGTGATTTCGAAACCGTCGCCGGCCTGCTCATCGCCCACTCCGGCACGTTGCCGGAGGAAGGCGAAGAGCTCGCCATCGAGCTGGAGGCAGAGCCTGAAGACTGGGTCGACGGCGATGAAGCCCCCACCCGCACGCTCAACGTGCGCGTCGAGGAAATCGACCGCCACGTGCCCTCCGTTCTAGCCCTAGAGCTGGTGGAGGAATTCCCGGAAGGAGAGGATGACTAATGACTGATACCTGGTGGTTCAACCTCCTCATCACCATTCTCATCATTGCTGCTTCCGGCTTCTTCGTGGTCATCGAGTTCTCCCTCATGGGTGCGCGCCGCAACCGTCTGGAGGAAACCGCGGAATCCTCCGCTGCCTCGCGCGCGGGCCTTCGCTCGCTCAACGAGCTGACCATCATGTTGGCCGGCGCCCAGCTGGGCATTACCGCCGCAACCTTCGTCCTCGGTGCCGTGACCAAGCCGTGGGTCCATCACCTGCTCATGAGCCCGCTGGAGGCCCTCGGTTTGCCGCTAGGCGTTGCTGACGTCGTCTCCTTCCTCCTTGCGCTTTTCGTCGTGACCTTCCTGCACCTGGTCATCGGTGAGATGGCGCCGAAGTCCTGGGCCATCGCCCACCCGGAGACGGCCCTGCAGCTCATTGCGGTTCCTGCCCGCGGTTTCATCTGGCTCTTCCGCCCGCTGCTGATCTGGATCAACAAGATGGCGAACAAGCTGGTGCTCATGACCGGCGAGGAACCCGTCGATCGCGCCGGTGCGGCCGGCTATGACGCGGAAACCCTGCGCCACCTCGTCGAGCACTCGCGGCAGACGGGCACGCTTGACGACGACTCCGCGAACCAGATCACCGGCGTCATCGAGCTGGAAGCGTCCACCGCCGCACAGTTGGCCCGCGAGCACGGCTCGGAAATCTTGCCGCTGTCTTCCGATGCCACGGTGGCTGAGCTGCACGACCTCGTCGTGCACAAGTCCATCATGCGCGTGCTTGTCTACCCACGCGCCTCGCGCATACCGCGCATCGTCCACGTCCGCGATACCCTGCTGGCGGATCCGGAAACCCCGGTGCTGGAATTCTCCCGCCCCGCGTTAGCGGTGAGCTCCTCCTCCACCGTGCAGAAGACTCTGGATCAGATGCGCGCCCGCAACGAGCAGCTCGTCATGGTGGGCAAACCCACCAAGGACAAGACGGTGTGGATCCTGACCTGGGATGACATCATGGGCCAGCTGTGGCCGCAGATTACGGAGCAGCTAGACCAGGCCGCGCCGGCCGCCAAGAACCCGGGGGTTTAAACCTAAAACGGTTTAAACGTAAGAAGTGACACGGAAAGCTTGGCGTGGCACGCCTAAGCAACGAAAAGCGCCACCGAGAGAGGGAATCTCGGTGGCGCTTTCCTTTTGTCCTTGTGTGTTGGCAACAAGGAAGTCTGTGATGCGGCTCCTTAAGCGGTCGTGGCGGCCTGCTTCTGGCGCTTAGCCCGGACGCGGGCGACGACGGCGTCGATACGCGCGCGCTCCTCGAGGAAGGGCGGCGGATTGTGCCCGCGCATGGTGCGCACGAAGGCGGGGTGCGCCTCGACGACGGTGTGGCGCCAGGCCTGCACGGCAATAAGAGAGGATTCTCCCGCGCGCTTGTACAGGTTCGGCAGGGAGACCACGTCGAGGTTGCGGGCCACCGCGTCGGTTTGCGCCAGCACGTACTCCACCAGCTCGCGCAGGTAGGCAGCCACCGCGGCGGTACGGCCGCGCAGGGTTTCTGCCAGCTCGGAGACCACGACGGGCGGGCCGGAGATGGGCAGGCGCTCAGCGAGTGCGCGGGCGGTGAGCTGCTTCGGTTCCTCGACGTCATTGTCGCCGGAGGAGGCAGCCGAGATGGTGCCGGACTTCAGGCCGGAGACCAGCGCCTGGCGCAGGCCGATGAGCTCGCCGACGCAGCGCCCGGAATCCACGCGGGCGTCTTCGACGATATCCCCCAGCTCGGCCAAGCAGTCGAGGGAGAGTTCATCGTCCCAGTCCTCGATGGCCTCGATGAGGTGCTCGATGTAGTCGACGACTTCATCGCCGATGTTATAGATTTCTTGGGTCAGCTCACGGTGGCGCAGCTCGGCTGCGATCTTGTGCATAGGCCGCCCTTCCCGTGAGAACCTCTAGTTGAGGTTTAGAGTTTTTCTGACCCCGCTGACTCTATTAGAGATCCTCGGATTCGGCTGCGCGACACTCCGAAGGAATTCACAGACTCCGCCCAGCCTTATTTCTTGCCGGCGTAGAGGCGCTCGATGTCGGCCGCATAGCGCTGGGCCACCACGTAACGCTTGACCTTCAGGGTTGGGGTGAGCTCGTTGCTTTCCTCGGTGAGGTCCTGGTCCAGGATGACGAACTTCTTAATCCCCTCCGCGTGGGAGACGGTGGCGTTGACCTGGTTGATGGCGTCCTGGATATCCGCGCGCAGCGCCGGATCCGCAGCTACCTCGCGCATACCCTTGGTCGCGGCGATGTTGTGGTCGGCCTTCCACCGCTTGAGCGCATCCTCATCCAGGGTGAGCAGCACGCCGACGAAGGGCTTGCCGTCACCAACCACCATGGCCTGGGAGATCAGCGGGTGGGAGCGCAGGATATCTTCCATCGGGCCGGGCGAGACATTCTTGCCGCCCGCAGTCACAATGAGGTCCTTCTTGCGGCCGGTGATAACGAGCTTGCCTTCTTCGTTGATCTCACCGAGGTCGCCGGTGTTGTACCAGCCATCCTGCAGGGCATTCTCGGTGGCTTCCGGGTTCTGCCAGTAGCCCTTGAAGACGATATCGCCCTTGATCAGGATCTCGCCGTCCTCGTTAATGCGCATCGTCGTTCCGCCCAGCGGCGGGCCGACGGTGCCGATGGACTGATCCACGAAGTCCACGGCGGCGGCCGCTGCGGTCTCCGTAAGGCCATAGCCCTCATAGATGGTCACGCCGATGCCGCGGTACCAGTGCAACAGATCCTGCGAGATGGCCGAACCACCGGAGATGCAGTACTTGACCTCGCCGCCCATTGCCTGGCGGATGGCGGAATAGACCAGCTTGTCAAAGGCCTTGTGCTTGGCCTTGAGGACTCGGTTGGGACCCTCCGGGGTGTCCAGTGCCTTGGAGTATTCGATGGCGACTTTCTCCGCGCTGTCGAAGATCGCGCCCTTGAACGCGGAGGAACCATGCGCCTTGGCGGACGCACCGTTGCGCACCTTCTCAAACACGCGCGGCACGCCGAGAATCAGGTTCGGGCGGGAACGAGCGAACTCAACGGTGATAGTGCTGAAGTCCGCCCAGTGGTTCTGGGACGCACCACCGATGGTGACGGCCAGCGACACCGCGCGGCTGAAGACGTGTGCTAGCGGCAGGAAGGTCAGGACGTGTGCACCCGGCACTGCGATGGCGCCAATCGGGTTGGTCAGCAACCCGCGTGCTTCCGCCAGCCAGTTGCGGTGGGTCAGCATGCAACCCTTGGGGCGCCCGGTGGTGCCGGAGGTGTACACCAGGGAGGCGACGTCGTCAGTGTGCGTAGCTTCGATGCGCTGGTTGACGGTGTCGTCGCTGATGTCGCGTCCCTCAAACTTCAGCGTGTCGATGGCCGAAGAGTTGATTTCCAGAACACGGCGCAGCTGAGAGGGGGAACCGTGTAGCTGCGGGGTGCCGTCCTCCTGCAGCTTCAGGTGCTTCACTAGTTCGGAGTGCTCGCGGGTTTCCGTGATGGCGAGGATTGCGCCGGAGTCCTCGATGATCCACTGAACCTGGGACATCGACGACGAGGGGTACACCGGAACGGAAACCGCACCGGCGGCCCAGATGGCGTAGTCCAGCAAGGACCACTCATAGCGGGTGGTGGAAATGAGCGCCACGCGGTCACCCTGCTCCACGCCGAAGGCGATGAGCCCCTTGGCCACCGCGTAGACTTCCTCGACGAACTCCTTGGCGGTGACGTTGACCCACTCGTAATTCGCCGGGCGGGTAAACAGCACGCCATGTGGGCGGGCGTGCGCCGTAGCCATCATGGCGGTAAGGCACGTTTCGCCGTCCTTGATCTCGAATTCCGCTTTGGTGTGCGCTTCATTCAAAGTCACAGTTGTGTCCTTTCCCACAAAAACTAAATTCCAGCCCACTCTACCAACCTGATTTATTACGCGCGTGGGGAGGGCGTGGCACAATTGGGGGATGTGACTACCCGTGATCTGCTTCAAGAACTTGCCCAACGCCACGGTGTGGCCTGCGAGTACACCGCCCAGAACGGACAGCCTGTGTACGTCAGCGAGGAGACAATCACCTACACGCTGCGCGCACTCGGCGTCTCTATCTCCGACCGTCCGGACGATGAGGAGCTAACCCAAGCCCTCTTCGAGGACTACCTCGCTCGGGCTTCCCGCCCGCTGCCGCCCTGCGTGGTGGCCCACGAAGGCACCGAAAAGTCCTTCGCCGTCCACGTCCACGACGGGGATCCGGTCGCCGTCACCATCGAATTGGAAAGCGGCGAGACCCGCCCGACTTACCAGGACCCCAACGATGCCCCGGCTGCCGACGTCTCCGGAACCATGTGGGGCGAGGCAAGCTTCCACGTCCCCGGCGACCTGCCTCTCGGATTCCATAGGCTGCTCCTGTCCTCTCCCGGCATCGGAGAGCACGAGTGCCCGCTCATCGTCGTGCCGAACCACCTGAGCACGGCCGACCGTTATCTTGAGCGCCCCGCGGCGGGTGCGATGGCGCAGCTGTATTCGGTGCGTTCCGAGAAGTCTTGGGGCATGGGTGATTTCGGTGACTTAGCAGAGCTGGCGGAGGTCTTAGCACCGGACTACGACTTCCTCCTTATTAATCCGCTGCATGCTGGCGAGCCGATTCCGCCGGTGGAAGACTCACCCTACCTACCCACCACGCGGCGATTCATCAATCCGATCTATATCCGCATCGAGGACGTCCCGGAGCTGAAACTGCTCAGCCCGGAACTCCAGGATGACGTGGCCGAGCTGGCCGCCGAGTTCCGCGAGCGCAACCTGTCTGCAGAAGAGATTGATCGTGATTCCATCTTCGAGGCCAAGCTGCAGGTCCTCCAGGAGCTCTTCAACAAGGGGATGACCCCAGAGCGCCGCACCGCCTTTAGCGAGTACAAGCGCCGCGAGGGCCGTGGCCTGCGTAACTTCGCGCTGTGGTGCGCCGAGACCGAGCTCGAACGCCACAGCGGCCGCCGTCACGCACTGAGCCTCGACGTCAGCGAGTTGGCCGAGTTCTATTCCTGGCTGCAGTTCCTCTGCGATGAGCAGCTGGATGCCGCCCAGCGCCGCGCGCTCGACGCCGGCATGAGCATCGGGCTTATCACCGATATGGCCGTGGGCATCCACCCCGCCGGTGCCGACGCCGTCAACCTGGCGGAATACCTCGCCCCGCAGTGCTCGGTGGGCGCCCCGCCGGATGATTACAACCAGCAGGGCCAGGACTGGTCCCAGCCGCCGTGGCACCCAGTCCGCCTGGCGGAATCCGGCTACCAGCCGTGGCGTGACTTGTTGCGCACGATGTTGGGCAACGCCGGCGGCCTGCGCGTTGACCACGTGCTCGGCCTGTTCCGCCTGTACTGGATCCCGCGCCACTCCACCCCGCTCAACGGCACCTACGTGTCCTATGACTGGGAGGCCATGCTCGGCATCTTGGCGCTCGAGGCTGAGCGCGCCGGCGCGGTCCTCGTGGGCGAGGACCTAGGCACCCTGGAGCCGTGGGTCCAAAACGCTCTGCGCGATATGGGGGTGCTGGGCACCACCATCATCTGGTTTGAGCACGCCGAGGACGGCCCCACCCCGCGCCCGCAGGATCAATACCGCCAGATGGCGATGTCCTCGGTGGGCACGCACGATCTGCCGCCGACGCTCGCCTTCCTGCGCGGCGACCACATCGCGCTGCGCGCCCGCCTGGGTCTGCTCACCCGCCCGGTGGCAGAAGAAGAAGCCGAGGACCGCGCGTGGCAGGAAAAGGTCAAGGACAACCTGCAGGCCTATGGCATGTTGGACAACCGCGAGAGCGAAGAGGACATGCTCGTTGCCCTGCACCGCTACATCGCGGGAACCCCGTCGGCGCTGACGGTGACCAACCTGGTGGACATGGTCGGTGACGTGCGCGCCCAAAACCAGCCGGGCACGACGAAGGACCAGTACCCCAACTGGTGCATCCCGCTGTGCGATACCGCCGGCAAGCCGGTGTTGTTGGAGGATCTGCCGAAGCAGGAGCTCTACCAGCGCCTCGCCCAGGCCGCCACGAGGCCGGGCGCCGGGCGCTAAACGACGACGCCGACGATGGCCACCACGACGATGAGCGCGATCATCAGCCAGAGGGTCACGCTCACTCGGGACTTAGGCAGTGCGCGTTTGCGGTGGGGAGGCTGCGGGCGCTCGGGGTCCCACAGGCCTTCGCGGTGATCATCGTCAGTCATGTTTCTTCATCCTAGTCGCGGGCGCTAGCCACGAATTCACACGGTCGATAACCCACATCAGCACCCACCCCATGACGGTCGCGGCCGGCACTGCGGTCACGGCGAGCACCGCCATCTGCGCCCACACTGGCGCCTGCACGAGCCATTCCATGCCCTCAGGGTAGCCTGTTGTCCATGAGCAGTGCACCTTTCGACGTCACCTGCCCCGCGGGCACCATCACCGGCTACCTCGATGGGGACGTGGCCCATTTCCACTCCATCGAGTACTCCCACATCCCGGGAGATTTCGATAACCCCGAGCCCGCCCCGCCGCGTGACCAGGACGCGCGCGAACCGCATCCGGAGAAGGTCGCGCTGACCATCACCGCCCCCGCGCCCGGCAAACGCACCGCCGCCCTAGCCCCCACGCTGGTCTACATCCACGGCGGCCGCTACGAGCACGGCTCCCACGAGGACCCCCGGGCGGAGGGTACGCCGACCGCGGAGGCGGGCATCGTCCACGTGCAGCTGGACTACCGCGTGGGGCTGCCGGGCCTGGCCCGTTTCCGCGATGATGAGCCCAACCACTACCGCGCCATCGAGGACCTACAGCTGGGCTTGGAATGGATTCAGCGCAACATCGAGTCCTTCGGCGGCGATCCCACCAACGTCACCGTCGTGGGCCAGTCCGCCGGCGCCAATGCCGTTCTCTGGCTGTGTCGGCGCGACCACTACCGCGGGGCTTTTCGCCGCGCCGTGGCGCTCTCCCCGGGCTTCCCTCGGGAGAGCTTCGAGGAGCGCAAGGCCACGCTGCGCCAGGTGATGAAGAAGCCCATCACGCGCTCCTCCCTCGCGGCGATGAGCCAAGAGGAGCTCGCGGCCGGCTACGCCAAGTTCCGCAAGAAGTACAGCCTCGATATGGCGCTGGGCCCTACCCCACTGGAGTGTGGGCAGCTTGCCGACGTCCCCCTCATCCTCGCCAGCACCCGCGACGAGTTCTACAACATCCCGGCCACGCAGAAGATCGATCGCTCCCCTTTCCGCAGCCTCATCCTGCGCTATGTGGCCCCGCGCTTTGGATTTCCCCGCAATGGTTTCAAGCCGTGGTATCAGGTGGCACAGCACATGGATAAGGACCGCCCTATGGGCCGGTTGGTGGGTGATGCCATCATCCGCCGCTGGGCGGCAGAGGTGGCGGAGAAGGCACCAGGTAAGACCTGGATGGTGGAGTTCACCCGCTCCTCGGGCCCGGCCCTGCACTGCGAGGAGCTGCGCCCGCTCTTCGGGGACACGGAGCTAGCGCAGTGGCTGCGGGACTTCGTGCGCACCGGCGAGCCCGGTTTCGAGGCCTACCGCCCTGAGCACGCCATCTGGGAATACAACCTGGATAACGGCGAAAACCGCGTGGCCTATTCCAGCCTGGATTATATCTCGGCGGCCTTCGCCCAGGATGGCAGCCTGCTTTAGGCCAGGAGGGCCTCGCGCAGCGGCTCGTGGGCCAGCTCCTCAACCATCCACGGGCTAAAGGCGAATGGCGTGGCATCGGCGGCAGCGAGGACATCGCGCACCGGTACCCACGCGAAGGAGTCCACCTCATCCGGGTTAGGTGTGGGTTCGTCGGTGGTCTCAAAGAGATAGACCGGGCAGATTTCGTTTTCCACCACGCCGGAGGAATCCACGGCGCGGTAGGAAAAGTTCGGCAGCACTAAGTGAGGGGTGCCGCTGAGGCCAAGTTCGAACTGGGCGCGGCGCAGGACGGCGTCGGCAGTCGGCTCATCCGGCCCGGGATGTCCGCAGAAGGAATTGGTCCACACACCAGGCCAGGTCAGCTTGGACAGGGCGCGGCGAGTCAGCAACAGCTCGCCACCGCGCACCACCCAGGCGGAGAATGCAAAATGCAGCGGAGTATCCGCGGTGTGGACGGCGGCCTTCTCAGCTACGCCTGCGGGCTTGCCCTCGGGCGAGGCTAGAACGACGAGTTCCGTCATAGATTGAGGTCTCCTACAAAACGCACGTTGCCGATGTTAAAGCGCGCGTTCCAGAGGTTGCCGGGGGCAACGTCATAGACATACTGGAGGTTGGTGGACGCGCCTGCCCCCAGCGGGTGGTCCAAGCCCGGCGCGGCTACATCTGGGTGGACAGCGGGGTCAACATCAATCGAATCCACGGTGGCCCAGCCGCCGTTGCCATCGGCGCGCTCGAGGGTGGGTTCCGGGAGGGCGTCGGCAGGCATGGGCACCTCGTTGAGGTTGTGGATCTTCACCGTGAGCACCGTTCCACCGCCGCCGGAGTACAGGCCCTGCAGCTCATACTCCACGTTGAGTCCCTTGTCCTTGACAGGTGCCGCCAGGTTAGAGGTCACCTCTTCGGCGTCCACGTCTTTAGCCTCAAAGGTCGGCGGCTCCGAGCTGGACACCACGATGTTGTCCTGCGGGCCCGTGTCCGGCGGCTGGAGGATGCTGCAGCCTGAGAGGGCAACCAGGCACAGCGGGGCACACGCTAGGGGGAGGTACTTCTTCACCGCGAATCCTTTTCCATCACGACTTCGGTTTCTCCCTTACCTTAGTCGACGGGTTGGATATTCCTATTAAGGGCGTAACATCGGCCGACGATGAACTCTATTCTCCGCATCGTCCGCAGCGCGTCTGCGCTGTGGCCGTTCTATCTCGGCGTCCTAATCACCGCGTCAGTCACCGCGATTCTCTCGCTGCTGACTCCCTTCATCCTCCGCGAGGCCACCGACACCGTCGTCGCGGGCGGCCCGCTGCGCACCATCCTGTGGTGGGTCGTGGCACTCTTTGTGGCGGACGCGCTGGGCAATGTGGTGAAGAATATCGGCGGCTATATCGGCGACGTCATGGTGGCGCGCCTGCGCCAGATTCTTTCGACGCGCTACTTTGCCAAGCTGCTCTCCGTACCGCAGGGCTATTACGACAACCAGGTCACCGGCACCATCATTGCGCGCTTGGACCGCTCGATTGCGAATATCACGCAGTTCCTGCAGTCCTTCTCCAATAACTTCTTCGTCATGCTCATCCAGGCCGCAGCGGTGCTGGTCATCACGACGGTCTACTACTGGCCGCTGGCCATCCTGCTGGCAGCGCTCTTCCCTATCTATATGTGGCTCACCGCGCTGACCTCGGAGCGCTGGCAGAAATTCGAGGCCATCAAGAACGAAAACATTGACGTGGCCAATGGGCGCTTCGCAGAGGTCATCGGCCAGGTGAAGGTGACCAAGTCCTTCGTGGCCGAGGCCCGCGAGTTGGCCTCCTTCGGTTCGCGCTACCGCACAGTGGTGGATACGACGAAGCCG
Source organism: Corynebacterium sp. MSK004 (assembly GCF_030232515.1). Taxonomy (NCBI): domain Bacteria; kingdom Bacillati; phylum Actinomycetota; class Actinomycetes; order Mycobacteriales; family Corynebacteriaceae; genus Corynebacterium; species Corynebacterium sp. MSK004. Next base: position 215,490 of record NZ_JASPKB010000004.1, read on the forward strand.
CAATCGCGCTGGTGGCATTCCATGGATACCGCGCGTGGCGCGGCCATGGCGCTGATCTTCTTAGGGATCTATGGCCTGATCTTCTGGCGCACTTTGGAGGGCCACTTCTCCATCGGTGACATGGTCATGCTCCTGCAGCTGGTGAACATGGCCAAGCAGCCGGTGTTCATGATGAGCTGGATCGTGGATGTCAGCCAGCGCGCCATCGCCGGCTCCAAGGACTATTTCAAGGTCATGGAGGAGACCCCGGAGCCGACGGTAAACCCGCAGCTGGTCGCCGCCGCTGACGCCTCCGACGTCCCCGAGCTGGACCTCACCCCGGCCGAGCCGCTGCGCCCAACGCAAGGCCCGGTCTTTGCCTTCGAGGACGTGTCCTTCTCCTATGAGTCGGATAAGCCGGTCGTCGCCGGTATTTCCTTCGCCGCCCAGGAGGGCCATAAGGTCGCGCTTGTCGGCGAGTCCGGCGGCGGCAAGTCCACCCTGGTCAACCTGCTGTTGGGCCTGTACCAGCCTACGGAGGGAAAGCTGACTGTGCTCGGGCACGACGCCGCAGAGCTTACCGCCGAGCGCCTGCGCGCCTCGGTCGGCGTGGTCTTCCAGGAGTCCTATCTCTTTTCCGGCACCATCAAGGAAAACATCGCTTATGGCAAGCCGGGGGCGACGATGGAGGAGATCTTAGACGTCGCCAAGCGCGCCAATGCGCACGACTTCATCGAGGAATTCCCCGATGGTTATGACACCGTCATCGGTGAGCGCGGCCTCAAGCTCTCCGGCGGGCAGAAGCAGCGCGTGGCCGTGGCGCGCGCCATGCTGAAGGACGCCCCCATCCTCGTGCTCGACGAGGCCACCTCGGCGCTGGACACCAAGGCCGAGCGCGCCGTCCAGGCCGGTCTGGACGAGCTCATGAAGGACCGCACCACGCTCATCATCGCGCACCGCCTGTCCACCATCGCGGACGTGGACACCATCATCACCCTCGACCACGGCCGCATCTCCGAGATTGGTTCTCCGGCCGAGCTGGCACAGTCCGGCGGCATCTACGCCGAGCTGCTGCGTTTGACCCAATCCGCCTCCGCCGCCGACCGCCAGCGGCTGAAAAAATACGGATTTGTGCAGCCCACCGACGAGTAAGGTGGGGCGCATGCATTTCCCTAGCCTGAAAGAACTTAGTGCCCGCGGCACCCGCAAGTGGACCGTCTATGACGAGGACATCATTCCCCTGTGGATCGCTGAATCGGACTTCCTCACCGCCCCCGCGGTGAAGGAAGCAATACAGGAGGCTGTCGACGCCGAATCCTTCGGCTACACCCCAGCCCCCAAGGCCTCCGAGCTCAACGCGGCCCTGGCGGATTTCTATGAATCGCGCTACGGCTGGCGCCCACAGCACGTCTTCTGGATTGGGGACGTCGTGCGCGGGCTGCTGCTCGGGGTGCAGTACTTTACTGAGGGCGCGGTGGCCGTACCGGTTCCGTCTTACCCGCCGCTGTTGGAGCTGCCGGAGACCGCGGGGCGCGAGAAGATAGAGACCTCGCTGGAGCTAGACGATATCGAGCGTGCCTTTAAGGCTGGCGCCGGCTCTATCCTGCTCTCCCACCCTTATAACCCGCTGGGCATCGTCTTCGACGAGGACTGGCTGCGGGGGCTCGTGGAACTGGCGGATAAGTATGATGCCCGTATCCTCTCCGATGAGATCCATGCCCCGCTGGTCTACGAGGGCCGCCACATCCCGCTGGGTGCTTTGTCCGACCGCGTCATCACCGTCACCGCCACGTCCAAGGCGTGGAATACCGCGGGTCTCAAGTGCGCGCAGGTGATCTTCTCCAACTCCGTGGACGTGGAGCGCTGGAATTCGCTGACCGGTGTGGCCAAGGACGGCACCGGCACGCTGGGCGTTCTGGCGGCGGAGTCCGCCTACCGCGACGGCGGGGAGTTCCTCGACGAGGAGATCGCGTACCTGAAGAAGACCCGCGACTGGCTGGTGGAGGAGCTGCCCAAGCGCGTGCCGGGCCTAAAGACTTCCCACCCGCAGGCCACCTACCTGCTGTGGTTGGATTTTTCCGAGACCGCTATTGGTGATGACCCGAAGCCCGCAGCGTGGGTTCGCGAGCACGCCAAGGTGGCTCTCAACGAGGGCGTGACCTTCGGTACGGGCGGCGAGCACCACGCGCGTTTGAACTTCGCCACCTCCCGCGAGCTGCTCGAAGAAGCGCTGGATCGGCTAGAGAAGGCCTTCAGCTAGAGTTTACATCTCATGTCATGGGCATTATTCTTAGAAAAATGTCCATTAATGACGCTCAGGCTCCCTCTCAGTCCGCCTCGAAGACGGGTTCTCCCATCGGCATCGTCATCGTTGCCTCACTCATGCTCTTCTCCATGTTCTTTGGAGCGGGCAACCTCATCTTCCCGCCGGAAGTCGGTGTCTCCTCCGGCACCAACTTCTGGCCCGCCACCTTGGGCTTCCTCGCCGCCGGCGTGGCGCTGCCGGTCTTGGCTGTGGTCGCGGTGGCCATTTCCGGCCAGTCCGTGCGGGACATCGGAAACCACGGCGGCAAGATCTTCGGCGTGGCCTTTTCCGTCATTGCTTACCTGGCCATCGGCGCCTTCTACGCCCTGCCGCGTACCGGCGCGGTGTCCATGGAAACCGCCATCACCCCGCTGCTGGGGTGGGAGGGGACCTTCGCCAACGGCGCCTTCAACGTCGTCTTCTTCCTTATCGCGTTGGCTTTGGCCTGGCGCCCGAATGACATCATCGACACCTTGGGCAAGTTCCTCACCCCGGCGCTGGTCATCCTGCTCGCGGTCCTCATCACCCTCGCTACCGTGGCGAATCCCCGCGTTCCCGGCACCCCGACCGAAGAGTATGCCTCCGCACCCTTCGTTACCGGCCTCTTTGAGGGCTATAACACCATGGACGCCATCGCGGGCCTGGCTTTCTCCATCGTCATCGTGACCTCCCTGCGCTCCAAGGGTTTTTCCAAGAACAGTGAGCTGCTGCGCGGAACCATTCTCTCCGCGGTCATCGCCGGCGCCCTGCTCGCCGCCATCTACCTGGGGCTGGCGTGGATCGGCCAAACCATGCCGAACGGTGCCTCCTATGAGTCCGGCGCCGCCTTGCTTGCCGACGCCTCCAATCTCACCATGGGCAACATCGGCCAGGCCGTCTTCTCCGCCATCGTCATCCTGGCGTGCATGACCACCGCCGTGGGCCTGATTTCCGCCACCTCGGAGTTCTTCGCCCTCCTTGTGCCGAAGACCACCTACCACCTGTGGGCCTGCCTGTTTACCGCGCTGTCCATCGCCTTCGCTTTCCAGGGCCTTGACACGGTGCTTGCCATCGCGGTGCCCTTCATCGTGTTCTTGTACCCGCCGGCTATCTCGCTGATTGCGCTGACCCTCCTGCAGCCGGTGGTCAAGAAGTGGGTCACCTTCTACTGGGGATTCCGCTTGGCGCTGTGGGTTTCCGTGCTGTGGTCCGCCGCCACCTCCTTCGGTGTGCCGCTTGATTTCGCCCCTGGCCAAGACGTTGGTTTGGGCTGGGTGGTTCCCACGCTCCTCGCATTTGCCATCGGCGTTATCATCGACGTTGTATCTACAGGCTCGTCGAAGAAAAGTGAGTAGCTCATGACGTCCCGCGCCGCTTTGTCCGTCCTCGATTTCTGCACCATCTACCCGGGGGAATCTCCCTCCCAGTCCATGGCCAGGTCGGTCGAGCTGGCGCAACGCGCGGAGGCATTGGGGTTTAAGCGCATGTGGTACACCGAGCACCACAACATGCCCTCCATTTCTTCCTCCTCCCCGGCAGTACTCATCGCACACATCGGCGCGAAGACCGAGCGCATCCGCTTGGGCTCCGGCGGCGTCATGCTGCCGAACCACGCGCCCTATGTCATCGCCGAACAATTCGGCACCCTCGCCGAGCTCTACCCCGGCCGCGTCGACCTTGGCCTGGGCCGCGCCCCCGGCACCGACATGCAGACCTTAGGCCGCGCCCTGCGCCGCGATGGCCACGCCGCCGAACGCTTCCCCGAGGACGTCAAGGAGCTACAGGGCTACCTCTCCGGAAAGTCCCTCATCCCCGGAGTGAAGGCCATCCCCGGCCATGGCACCAACGTCCCCATCTACATCCTGGGATCCTCGCTGTTCGGCGCCTCGCTCGCCGCCAAGTACGGGCTTCCCTATGCCTTCGCCTCGCACTTTGCCCCGCAACACCTCGAGGCCGCCACGGCCTACTATCGCGAGAATTACCAGCCTTCCGAAGCCCACCCGGAGCCCTATGTCATCGCGGGTGTCAACGTCACCGCGGGTGATGACGCCGACGAGGAATTTGAAAAGGTCTGCTTCCGCCGCGTCAAGGCCTTTGCAGGTCGTGGCAAGCAGCTCAGCGACGCCGACGTTGCCCGCATCATCGATTCCCCGCAGGGCCAGCAAATCATCGGCATGCTGAAGTACTCCGCCGTGGGCAGTATCGAGCACGTGCGCGACTACCTCACGGAATTCCAAAATCTGGCCCAGGCGGATGAACTCATGATCTCCCTGCAATCCACAAGCCACGAGGCCGCCTTGGGTAACATGGTTAACCTGGCTCAAGCGTGGCAGCTGTAGGCGGACGCGCCCTCGCGCATCCGCGCTTCAACACATCACTACCCATCACAGCGTTTTCTACATAGAGGAGCATCACCGTGGCCCTTCGCGGTACACAGCAGCACAGTATTATCGCTGACTATCTGCGCAATCTCATCCGCAGCAAGAAGCTTTCTCCCGGTGATTTTCTGCCCAGCGAGGCCGAGCTGTGCGAGCAATTCTCCTCATCCCGCGGTCCCGTGCGCCAGGCCGTCGCGGCGCTGCGCTCGGAAGGCCTCATTTCCTCCGGCCGCGGCCGCCGCTCTGTCGTTCTCGGCCGTTTCACCTCGGAGTCCTTCGACTCCATCTACTCCGTAACACACTGGCTGCGCGAGCGCGGATTCGAGCCCGGCGCCTCCACCCTGTGGCTGGGCCGCTGCCCCGCTACCGAAAGGGAGGCCGAGTTCCTGCGGGTAGAGCCCGGCTCCCCGGTTATCTTTGTGCACCGCGTGCGCAGCGCCAATGGCATGCCGATCGCCATCGAGCGCATGTTCTTCCCAGTCGACGTGGGCAGCCACATCCTCAACTTCGATGCCGATAATGAGTCCATCCACGATCACCTGCGCAAGCAAGGCGTGGAATTCGACAACGTCAACCGCGAGCTCTCGCTGGCTTCCGCCAGTGAGGAGGATGCGCGCTCCCTCAACGTCGAGCCCGCCACCCCGCTGTGGCGCCTGCACTTGGACATCTCGGATCACTCCGGGCATCCCGTCGAGTGCACCGAAATCCTGTACCTCGGGGACCGCCTCACACTTGGCATGACGAGTGTGCGCGGCACCACCTCCCCGCTCGAGGTCAAGTTGTCCGAAGGATGAAGGCCTGGTTAGGTGCGCTGGGGGTGGTGCTGGGGGCGTCGCTCAGCGCCTGCTCCGCCGGTTCCACGGCGCTTGTTGATTCTGATTCCTCCGCGCTGACGCTGGCCACGACGACGCCCGCGACGTCCCTGGATTTCACCACCGTCGGCGGCGCCGCCATCCCGGCCGCGCTCATGAGCAACGTTTACGAAACCCTCGTGCGTATCTCCGCGCAAGGCGACATCGAACCGGGACTGGCCGAGTCCTGGGAGGTGGACTCCACGCGCTACACCTTCCGCCTGCGCGAGGCCTCCTTCTCCAACGGCGAGGCCTTCACCGCGCACACCGCCGCGTGGTCCATCAACGCGGTGAAAACGGAGTGGACCAACGGGCTCAAGAAGCAGATGGACGTGGTGGAATCCGCCACGGCGGTGGATGATCACACGCTCGTCGTCGAGCTATCCCGCCCCTCCGCCGGCTGGTTGTGGTCCATGGGTACCGTCATCGGCGCCATGCGCACGCCCACTGAAGCTGTGGGCACCGGCCCCTTCGCTGTCGCCGGCTTCTCCCCCAACGAGTACATCGCGCTGCGCGCCCGCCCGGACTACTGGGGAACCCCGGCGAAGGAAGACATCACCATCCGCTACTTCCCGGATTCCCTCACCGCGGTCAACGCCCTGCGCTCCGGCGGAGTCGACGCCGTGTGGGGCGTGCAGAACCCCGAGCTGCTCGACACCCTCGATGACTCCATCGAAACCGCCGTGGGCACCACGAACGGCGAGGTGCTGCTGTCCATGAATAACCAGGCAGCGCCTTTCGACGATCCCCGCGTGCGCCGCGCCGTGGCTTATGGAATCGACCGCCAGGCCGCCAACGACATCCTCTGGGAGGGCCGCGCGAAAGACACCGGCGGCGCTCCGGTGCCGCCGACCGACCCGTGGTTTAGCGCCAAGGACTACTACCCTTACGACCCCGCGCGCGCCCGCGCGCTGATGGAGGAGGCCGGGGCCGTGGGCACGCCGCTCACGCTCACCGTGCCAAGCCTGCCCTATACGCAAACGCTCTCCGAGTTCCTCTACTCGCAGCTGACGGAGATGGGATTCGAGGTCACGCTGGAAACCGCCGAGTTCCCAGCCGTCTGGCTGAGCCAGGTGATGGGGGCCAAGGATTATCAGATGTCGCTCGTCGCGCACGTCGAACCGCGCGATATCCCCACCATCTTTGGCAACCCGGACTATTACATCGGCTATGATTCGCCGCAGACCCGCACGTTGTTGAAGCAGGATGACATGAAAGGGGCGGTCGACCAGATCATGGAAGATATGCCCGCCCTGACCTTAATGAACATGCCCAATATCGTGCTCTACCGCGAGGGCCTGACCGGCCTACAGCCTAACCAGATCACCGATGCCATCGAGCTTAAAGGTGTGCAATGAGAATCCTGCGCTTCCTCGGCACGATGTGGGCCGCCTCCATCATCATCTTCCTGCTCATGCGGGCCGTGCCCGGCAACCCGGCGCGCGTGGCCTTGGGCGTCAACGCCACCGATGAATCCGTGGCGGAGCTGACCCACGCCATGGGCCTAGACCGCCCGCTTCTCGTGCAATACCTGGAGTGGATGAAAGGGCTGTTGACCGGCAACTTCGGCGTCTCGCTGTCCTCGCAGCAGGACATCACTCCGCTGGTGATTGACCGCGCGCAGGTTACGCTGTTGCTCATCGGGCTGGCCATTGTCCTCGCCCTAGCCGGGGCTATTCCCATGGGCATCCTGCTCGCCCGCTTTAAACTCCCCGTGCTCAATGCGGCCACGCAGCTGGGCATCGCGGTGCCCAGCTTCTTAGTCGGTATTTTGCTCGTTGCCGTGTTCTCCGTGCACCTGGGTTGGCTGCCGGCCAACGGCTGGCAGCTGCCGCGCGAGGGCCTCAGCCACCTGGTCCTGCCGGTCATCTCGCTGGCGCTGGTGCAAGGCGCGATGCTCACGCGCTACGTGCGCGGCACCCTCCGCGAGGAAATGGACAAGGACTATATCCGCACCGCCCGCTCCCTGGGTGAATCCCGCACCGGGGCGCTCATCCGCCACGGCCTGCGCAACGCCGCCCTGCCGGTGCTCACCGTCACCGGCGTGCAGCTGAGCACCCTGGTGGTGGGCGCGGTGGTCATCGAGAACGTCTTCGTCATTCCAGGTCTGGGCTCGCTGCTTCTCGACGCCGTCTCCACCCGCGACCTCACCACCGTCCAGACCCTCATCATGGTTTTCGTGACCTTCACGCTGACCGTCAACCTGCTCACGGACCTGGCCTACCGGGTCATCGACCCGCGGCTGAAGGAGGCACGATGAAACCCGGCTACATTCTGGTGGGCCTGACCGTCCTGCTCGCGCTTATCTCCCTGGTGTGGACGCCCTATGACCCCAACCTCATCTCCCCAGACCGCCTGGCCGGCCCCAGCCTGGAGCACCTCATGGGCACCGACCGCTTCGGGCGCGATACCTTCTCCCGCATCCTCGCCGGCGCCCAGATCACCGTGCTGGTGGGCGTGGTGGCGGTAGCCATCGCCGCCCTCATCGGGGTACCACTGGGCATTATCGCCGGGATGCGCGGTGGTGGCTTCATCATGGCGGCCACCGACCTGCTGCTCGCCTTCCCCGCGCTCCTGCTGGCCATCGTCGCCGGCGCGGTGTGGGGCTCGTCGACGCTCACGGCCACCATCGCCATCGGCATCGCCGGCATCCCCTCCTTTATCCGGGTCACGCGCTCGGGCACGCTGCAAATCATGACGCAGGACTATATCGCGGCCGCCCGCATCTCGCGCGTGCCGCCGGCGCTCATCGCGTGGCGCCACGTCCTACCCAACCTCGGCGGCATCGTGGCCATCCAGGCCTCCGTCTACTTTGCGCTGGCCGTCCTCGCCGAAGCCGGTCTCTCCTACCTCGGCCTGGGCACTGCCCCGCCGACCGCCTCGTGGGGCCGCATGCTTCACGACGCCCAGCCCCTCCTGGCCACCCACCCCCTCCAGGCGCTGTGGCCCGGGCTGGCCATCGCCGGCACCGTCCTCGGATTCAACCTTCTAGGAAGCCATGCTGACCGTCACTGATCTGCGCGTGGGCCCCGTCGGCCCCCTCTCCTTTTCCATCGCACCCGGCGAGCGCGTCGGCCTCGTCGGGGATTCCGGCAGCGGCAAGTCCCTGACCGCCCTGGCCATCATGGGGCTGTTGCCCGATCACCTGCAAGCCACCGGATCCATCCAGTTCAACGGCCAGGAGCTGCTGGGCATGCGCGACCGCGATCTGCGCACGCTGCCGCTGGCCATGGTCTTTCAAGAACCCATGACCGCGCTCGACCCGCTGATGAAGGTGCCCGGCTTCAACCGCTTCCCGCACCAGCTCTCCGGCGGGCAGCGCCAGCGCGCACTCATCGAGATGGCCATGGCCCGCCGCCCCAAGCTCCTCATCTGCGATGAGCCGACTACCGCACTGGATCCCTTCACCCAGGAAGAAATCCTGACCGCCATCGTGGATGCCGCCGATAACGAGGACACCGCGCTGCTGTTTATTAGCCATGACCAGGATGTCGTCAAGCGCGTGTGCGACCGCGTCGTGCGCATCGGCGAGCTCACCACGCCCGATCTCACCCCACCACCCGTACCTACCTTGGGCGAGCCCGTCATCACGCTCAAGAACGTGACCAAGACTTACCGCGGGGTGACCGCGCTGGACGACGTCTCCCTCACCGTCCGCGAGGGCGAGCGCCTCGGCATCGTCGGCGGCTCCGGCTCCGGCAAATCCACGCTGCTCAAGCTGCTCACCGGTTTGGCGGAGCCGACCTCGGGAACGGTGGACGTCGCCAAGCGCGTGCACATGGTCTTCCAAGACCCCAAAGCCTCGCTCAACCCGCGCATGCCTATTTGGAAGATCGTGGCCGAGGGCGGCGGGACCCGCGAGGAGGCCGAGGCGGTGCTGCGGGAGGTCGGCATCGAGGGCTTCGAGCGCTATCCCCGGGACTTCTCCGGCGGGCAGCGCCAACGCATCTCGCTGGCGCGCGCCGTGGTAGGCAAGCCGGATATTCTGCTGGCGGACGAGGCCGTCTCGGCGCTGGACGCCACCTCGCGGGCCCAGGTCCTGGAGCTGCTGCAGCGCGTGACGAAGGACATGACGCTGGTGTTTGTCTCCCACGACATCGACGTCGTGCGCCACTTATGCCCCACGGTGGCGGTCTTGCAGGACGGCCGGCTGGTCGAGCGCGGCGAAGCGAGTAAGGTGTTCTCCCGATATGGAACACCCTCTGCCGCAACGCCCTAACGCCCTTCAGCTCTTTACCGCCTTCAACACCTCCGCGCGCCGTTGGCCCGGTGCCCTGCGCGCGGCATTGGCGATCATCATCCCGGGCGGGATTGCTGTTTTAACGGGCCACCCGGATGCGGTGCTGCTCATTTCTGCCGGCGCCTTCTCCGTCATCTACGGCGAGGGGCACCCCTACCGCACGCGGCGCCGCGTGATCCTCACCGCTGGCGGGCTGCTCACGCTGGCGGCTACGGCCGGTTCCCTCGTCGGCGTGCATGGCCTGGCGCTGTCTGCGGTGTTTACGGTGGCTCTGGCAACCATCGGCGCGTTCGTGCAGAATGCGCTGCGGCTGCCGCCGCCGGGTTCCTTCTTCATCGTGATGGTGGCCGGTGGTTCCACCATGCTGCGCGGGGTCTCCCCGTGGGAGGTTGCCGCGTGGAGCCTGGCCGGCGTGGCGGCGGGCTACGTGCTGGGCATGGTGCCGCGCTTTAGGGATCCGCACGGCCCGGAAACGCGCGCGGTGGCCGCGCTAGAGAAGGCCGCCGATGCCTTCCTTCACTCGGACACCGATTTCTTGGCCCGCCACCACCAGGCGCAATCCGCTATCTCCACCGCCTGGCAAGCGCTTGCCGACGCCGGCATCATCCGCGGCCGCCGCATCCGCCGCCCCGCCCAGGCGGAGCTGGTTCACCGCGCGCTGGCCGCGCAACAGCGCATCGTGGCGCACCACAAACAGGTGGGCGGCAACTCGGATCAGCTCTCTGATTCCCCCACCTACGTCGACCCTGACCGCACCGCCATCCCGCACACCAAGCCGACGATGCGCTACCGCTTCTACCGCGCTGCGGTGGGCAATTCCCACGCGGTGGTGACGGCGGAGAAAATCGCGCTCGGCGGCCTGGTCACCGCGTTCATCGGCTTGGCGCTGGGGCTTAACCGCCCGGACTGGGGCGCGGTGTCGGTGCTCCTGGTCTTGCAGTGGGGCCCCGACCGGGTGCCGGGAACGATTCGCGGCGTGCAGCGCATGCTGGGATCGGTCTTGGGCGTGTGCCTCTTCGCTCTCATCGCTTCCTTCAGCCCGCACGGCTGGGGGCTGGTGCTCGCGTTGGCCTTCTGCCAGTTCTGCGCGGAGATTCTGGTGGTGAAGAACTACGCGCTGTGCGTTATCTTCTCCACCCCGCTGGCGCTGCTGATGGGTAATTCTTCGGAGCATTTGGCCCACACCATCGGCTCGCGCATGGCGGAGATTGGGCTCTCCGTGGTCGTGGCGATGCTCTTCTTGTGGCTGTGGAAGCCGCGGGCTCAGATGACCAACCACTACCGCCTGCAAACGCGTTGCTTCGAGGCGATGGCAGCCTTGCTCGGCTCCCTGCTTATCAAGACCCCGGAGGAGGCGCTGGCGCAGCGCCGCGACTTGCACTACGAGCTACTCTCGGAGCGGCGCAGCATCCAGTCGCTGGCCACCAACCACTCCGATATCAGCCAGTTCTGGCAGCGCCACACGGCTCTGCAGGCCGCTGGCTACTTCCTCCTCGACTTCTGCGTGGTCAACCCGCTCTCACAGCCCAGCCGCGCGGAGCTCGACACGCTCATTGAGAAGATCACCGCAGCGGAAATGCGCCAATGACCTCATAGTGCGCACCCGCCGCGGAGTACTCGCGGGCGCACAGAAGAGGCGGATTATTTCACCGTGAACAGCAGGTTCGGGTCGAGGACGTGTTCCTCCACGAGCTCAAAGAGGGCAAAGGCTTCCTCCAGCTCACGGACATTCTCATCAAAATTAGGCAGCGGCATGGCATTCCAATCGACGCAGAAATAAGTGCCTTCATCCTAGCTCACACCACTGTCATTTCGCGCACCTGCGATAATGGTGAGGGTGAACACTCGAAAAATCTACCGGTCCACCCGTTGGCCTCTATCCCCACAACATGCACCCGGGCTTGGTTCCCGGAATCGGTGTGGAGGATCAACGCAACGCTTTCACCCTCGATAAAATCACCTTCTTCAGCACTGCGACCTTCGTCGTAGCCTTCATCATCTGGGGCATCACCTCACCGGAGTCCGTCTCCGCCGCCTCCTCCACGGCCTTTTCCTGGGCCATCACCAACGCCGGGTGGCTGCTCAACATCACCATGATGATGGCCGTCGTCACCATGCTCTATATCGGCTGCTCCCGCCTCGGCCGCATCAAACTCGGCACCGATGACGAGGAACCCGAGTTCGGCTGGTTCAGCTGGGTGGCCATGATGTTCGGTGCCGGCATCGGCGTCGGCATCTTCTTCTACGGTCCTTCGGAGCCGCTGTCGCACTACATCACCCCGCCTCCCCACACTGTCGACGGCAACAGCGTCGAAGCCCTCCACCAAGCAATGGCTCAGGCGCACTACCACTGGGGTGTCTCTCCCTGGGCGGCCTACGCCCTCGTCGGCGGCGCCATCGCCTACTCCTCCTACCGCCGCGGCCGCGTCCCGCTGGTGTCCTCGATTTTCAAGCCCCTGTTTGGCTCCCGCGATACCGACGGGCCGCTGGGCAAGCTTATCGACATCCTCGCACTCGTCGCCACGCTCTTCGGCACCGCCGCCACGCTGGGGCTTTCCGCTATCCAGATCGGCCAAGGAGTCTCCATCATCCGCGGCGCAGGTCCGTTGACCAATGCCGTGCTCATCGTGATCATCGCCGTGCTGGGGTGCGGGTTCATCATCTCTGCGGTCTCTGGTGTCTCCCGCGGCGTGCGCTACCTGTCTAACTTCAACATCACGCTCACGCTCGGCCTGGTCGTCTTTGTTTTCTTCACCGGCCCAACCTTGCTTTTGCTCAACCTCGTGCCCTCCGGCATCGTCACCTACATCGACCAGCTTTTGCCCATGATGGCCAAGGGCCTGTCCTGGGGTGATGAAACGATTGAATTCCAGTCCTACTGGACCGCCTTCTACTGGGCATGGTGAATCGCGTGGACGCCCTTCGTCGGCATGTTCGTCGCCCGCATTTCCCGTGGCCGCACGCTGCGCGAATTCACCGCCGTCACCGTCTTCGCGCCCTCATCCTCATTTTGGCCTTCACCATCTTCGGCGGCACGGCCATCACTTTCCAGCGCGAGGACCTGCCCAACTTTGACGGCTCCGCCTCCGGCGAGCAGGTGCTCTTCGCCATGTTCGATAATCTGCCGCTGAGCAGCATCACGCCCTTCATCCTGATCGTGGTCCTAGCGGTCTTCTTCATCACCTCGGCCGATTCAGCGTCGGTCATCATGGGCACCATGTCCTCCAAGGGCGACCCCGCCCCCAACAAGTTCATCGTCATCTTCTGGGGACTGTGCATGATGGGCATTGCAGTCGTCATGCTGCTCACCGGCGGCGAGGACGTGCTCACCGGCCTGCAGAACCTCACCATCCTCTCGGCGCTCCCATTCTGTCTGGTGCTGCTGTTCATGATGGTGGCCTTCATCAAGGACCTGCGCTCCGACCCGATGTTCATCCGCCGCGCCTACGCGCGCGCCGCGGTGGAAAACGCCGTCGTGCGCGGCATCGAGGAGCACGGCGATGACTTCGAGCTCACCGTCGAGCATGCCGACGAAGGCCGCGGTGCAGGCTCCGACTTCGACTCCTCCGCCCACCGCTACACGGACTGGTACCAGCGCACCGATGAAAAGGGCGAGAACGTAGACTACGACTTCGACACCGATACCTGGGCCGACGGCTACGACCCGAACACTGAGCAGAAGGAGAAGTAAATGGGAATACCGGACGACGTCGTCCTTGAGGGCTATACCCTCATCGAGCAGCACGAAATTGACCACGAGTTCCTCATCAACGGCTCCCCATTCGCTGCGGTAACTCCCCTGCTATTCGCTCTCACCATCGCCGGCATGCTCCTCGTGGCAGCCAGCTTCTTTCTGCGCGGCAGTCGCCGCATCATCGCTGGCCTGCTCGGCGCGGTCCTCACTCTCACAAAGTTGTGGTGGATGCCCATTGCACTTGCCCGCCAGTTCAACGACAGCCAGGTCTTCGGCTACGCGCTGAAGTACTACCCCCAGTACTGGCCGGCGGCGTCCATCATCGTGATCGTCATCGCGCTGCTCGGCCTCGCCTCCGCGTTTATCCGCCGGCGCTAGCGCGCTTCCAACACCGCAATCGCGATGTGCACCCGGTTGGTGCCGCCCAGCTTGTCCAGGATGTGCTTGATGTGGGTCTTCACCGTGGTCACGGAGACGTAGAGCTGCTCGGCGATTTCCTGGTTGTCCAGGCCCTGGGCCACCAGCTGCGCCACCTCGTTCTCGCGCTGGCTTAAGCCCTCCAGCGGGCGGGGCCCAGGCGCCTCTGGTTCTGCCGGCGCGGGCTCGGGGTGCTTGAGCGCCAGCAGATTCTTCAGGGCCTTCGGGCTCAAAAGCTGCTGCCCCGTGGCCGCAGCGCGCACCGCCGAGACCAGGCCCTCCGGCTCGATGGTCTTGAGCAGAAAGCCCATCGCGCCGGCGTGCAGCGCATCCACGATGAACTCATCCGTATCGAAGGCGGTGAGCATGACCACCGGGATATCCGGCGCGCTCGCGCGCAGTTTCCCGGCCGCCTCGATGCCATCCATGACGGGCATGCGGATGTCCATGAGGACGACGTCCGGTTGCAGGTCCAGCACGCGGGCCACGCCATCGCGCCCATTGCTGGCCTCGGCCACCACCTCGATGTCTGCGGCGCCCTCCAGGATGAAGCGAATGCCGCGGCGCAGCGCCTGCTCATCATCGACCAATACCACTGAAATCATTACGCACGTGCCTCCTCAGGGAGTTCGAGGACCCAGGTGAAAGTGGAGGCGTCGTCAAGCACTCTGAAAGTACCTCCCGCCAGCCGGGCGCGTTCCTCCAGACCCAACAAGCCGTTGCCGCCACCGGACTCTGGCTGCGCAGCCACTTTCTTGTTCTGCATGGTCACCCGCACCTTATCCTCCTCGTTCTCCACGGTGAGCGTCACCTTCTTCCCCGGCGCGTACTTGCGCGCGTTGGTCAGCCCCTCCTGCACGGCGCGGCCCAGCGTGTGGGCAGCAAGCGTGCTCAGCTTATCGACGTCTCCCTTGACGTAGCGCACCTTCGTCCCCGCCGCGCGTGCGCGCCCGATGTGCTCCTCGATGCTCGCGCGCGGATCCACCCGGTCATCCACGCGCAGCGCCTTGATCACCCCGCGCAGGTCCTCTACTGCAGCCTTCGCCTCCGTCTGGATGGTGTCTGCCGCCTCGGCGACCCGCTCCGGGTCGGCGTCCTTGCGGTAGCTCAGGCCACCCGCGTAGACGGAGATGAGGCTGAGCCGGTGCGAAAGGGAATCGTGGATATCGCGGGCAATGCGGTTGCGCTCCTCCAGGCGGGCGCGCTCCTCGCGCGAGCGCAGCTGGTCCTCGTTGAGCTCCGCCAGGCTGACCAACGTGACCTCGCGCTGGCGGCGCTGCGCGCGCACCGAGCCCGTAATCCAAGCAACGATGAGAAAGAGGCTTCCATAGAACACGTAACCAAAGGGATCGAAGATGTTCATCCGAATGTAAGGCACAGAGATAATGGTCACACACGAGGCCACGAACACCGCCGTCCCCGCCAGGGACCACCGCAGTCGGCCGCGCGAGATGATTGAAATCAACACCACCAGCACTGACAGCGACAGTGGGCGAAACCCGCCTAGTACCAGGACGAGCAGAGCCGCAATCAGCACCACCGGGTGGCCGGGGTACTCCTCGTGGATGTTGCGCTCCCGCCGTGAGTGGTGCAGGGCGAAGGGCAGCAGAATCCACGTGGCGAAGCTAAATAGACCCATCAAGCCCAAAACAAGGGCTTCCTGATCCGTCCCCTCGAAGTTTTCGATATGGGGGATCCATGCCGCCAAATCCGCCACCACGCAGAGCAGAATGAGCAGCACCGTGATCCACAGTGGTCGCGTCTTTCTTGTCATGGTTGCCACGATAGTTCTCCCTGCGTTCCGGAAAATCCTCCCTGCGGAGGATACCGGCACCCCAGGCGCGGTTCATAGCCTAAACCGCATGAGAAGAACACAGACTTTGTACGAACTGCTCACCGCCGCCGGGCTGGTGTACGTCGCTTATGATTTCTCCCACGGCGCTTTCGTGCCCACAAGTGCGCTCGCCGCGGTGGCCTACGCCGCTGTTGCACTAGGCCTCACGCTGCTGATTCTGCGCAAGCACCCAGGCATTGCGCACGGGGTGGTGTGGGGCATTGCGGTCTCCACTCTCGCCGGCCAGCTCAACGAGAACATGTACCACCTCCTCGTCCGTACGGTCCCGGACTGGCTGGTCATCGCTGGAATCGCCCCACTTAACGAGGAAGTCCTCAAATTCCTCGGCGTCGTCTTCATCTGCACCTGCGTCATCCGGCCCCGTCACTGGGCGGACTACGTCTTCGTCGGCGTGGCCGTGGGCATGGGCTTTAGCGTGACCGAGAACGCCATCTACTACACCAACATGACACTGGAGAACCTCGATTCTGATCTCAAGGGAACGCTTCTGGGGCTCCTTGCCCGATTCATCGCGAACCCGCTCATGCATTCCTTCTTCACCTCAATCGCGGCTTACGGGCTCTCCCGCCGGCAACCGGTGCGCTGGTTGCTCATCGCCATGGCGGTGCACTTCACGGCTAATTTCGGCCCGTCTATCTCTACCGCGTTTGACGACGCCCTATGGCCCATCTTCCCCACCTTCCTCATCCTCATCGGCCTGTGGGTGGCCATGATTGTCAGCATTGTCAAACTCCGCAAAATCCTCCCTGCGGAGGATACCGGCGCAAACCCGCAGCTCTTAGGGTCGAAAGCATGAGAAACACACTGATTTATTCCTGCATCGGCGTCCTCGCCGCAGTACCGCTTGCCGACGCCCTCCTCCCCGACCCCACTCCCGACACCACCCCCGTGCGCGGCATCCCGGGACTGGAGTGCCCGGAGGATCCGTACGCCTCCTCGCAGACCTGGAACTGCGGGAGCGCGACCATCATTTCTGAGGAAGGCAGCTCCTCCCGCGAGGTCGAAACGTACCTGCCGCGCCAGCACCGCTCCTTCAACGGGACCAGCGCGCTCACCGACGCCCCCATCACCACCCAGGCTGCCGAGCTCTACCGCGTCGAGGACGGCGACGGCATCACGCTGTCTCAGCGGCACAACAACACCATCTCCTTCCTCCACATCTACGGACCGAAGGCAAGTGACTTCGCCGACCGCGTGCAGCCGGAGGACGCATGAAGTACCTGTACTACCTGCTGACCCTCGGCGCGCTGGCCGTCACCGCCTTCCACTACGCGGGCGAGCCCTTCCTGCCCGCAAGTGCTCTGGCCGCCGTGATCTTCGCCGCCGTACTCGTCCCCCTCGCGCTGTTCTTCCTGCGCCGCCGGCCGGGAATTGCGCACGGCGTGGTGTGGGGGTTCGCGGTTTCCGGGCTCGCGGTGGAGCTCAACACGAACATGTCCCACCTCCTCGCCCGCGCGGGCCTGGACTGGCTGGGCGCTGTGGGGTATGCGCCGCTCATTGAGGAGGTGCTGAAGTTCCTCGGCGTGCTGCTTATCTGTACCTTCGTCATCCGGCCCCGCAGTTGGCTCGACTACGTCCTTGTGGGCGTGGCCGTGGGCATCGGCTTTACTGTGGGTGAGGACGCCACCGCCTTCGCGCGCATGACAGTGGATAACCTCGATTCGGATACCGCTGGCGCAATCGGGGCGGTGGTCATCCGCTTGGGGTCCAACCCGCTCTCCCACTCGCTGTTCGCTGGGCTTAGCGCCTATGGCCTATCCCAGAAGCAGCCGGTGCGCTGGCTCATTATCGCCATCGCGGTGCACGCCACGAAGAATCTCTTCCCGTCCTTAAGCACTGCGCTCGACGACGCCATCTGGCCCCTCCTCGCCGGCATGGTCGTCGTGCTCGCCGAATGGGTAGCCACCATCTGGGGCACTATTGCGCTGCGGAAGAAGGCGGCTGCGCATCCGACCCCGTCCCCTGCACCGGCGCACGCATAGCCTTCGTGGCCGGCGAGGGGTGGGCGTCCTCGGCGGCGAGGCGCTCAAAGGCCACCGCCGCCAGGGCTGCGGCTTGGTCTCCCAGAACGGAATCATCGAAGCGCACCTGCGGCGAGTGGTTCCACTCGCGCATGTGCTCCGGGGTATGCGGATCCCCCGTACCGAACCACATGAAGGTGCCCGGAACCTGGGATAACACCGCGCCGAAATCTTCCGAGGCCATCATCGGGGTGTCCATGGTCAGCACGTTTTCCGCGCCGAACATACCCGCCCACAACGACGCAGCGAACTGGTCCTCGCGCGGTGAAGTCTTGGTGGCCGAGTACAGGACCTCGAAGTCCACCTTCGCGGTACAACGATGGGAAGCCGCCACGGAGCTCGAGACCTCGATGATCATTTGGCGGACTGCGTCGATGTGTTCGTCGCGAAGCACGCGCACCGTCGCGCCCAGCTCCGCCTTGTCCGGGATGACGTTGACCGCGCCATCGCCCGCGCGCAGGTTGGTCACCGTGATGACAATCGGCGAGTTCGCATCGAAACGCCGGGTCAGCGCCACTTGCAGCGCCATCTGGATCTCCGCGAGGGCCGCAACGGGATCGATAGCATCGTGCGGGCGCGAGCCATGCCCACCCTTGCCGTAGACGGTGATCCCCAGATTGGACGACGAGGCCATCATTGGGCCAGCAATATGGTGGAAGGTGCCCTTATCCTGCGGGCCGACGTGCAGACCGTAGGCGGCGATGGGCCGGCGGCCGGCGGCGTCGAGCACGCCCTCATCGATCATCGGCTGCGCGCCGCCCGGACCTTCCTCGCCCGGCTGGAACATGAAGATGACATCGCCCAACAGCTCCTCGCGGTGGCGGCACAGCATCTTCACCGCGCCGATAAGCCCCGCCGTGTGCAGGTCGTGGCCACAGGCATGCATGTTGCTATTCGTCGAGGCAAACGGGCTGCCCGTTTGCTCACGCACGGGAAGGGCGTCCATGTCCGCGCGAAGCAGAACCGACACGGGGCGCTCGCCACGCTTGCCGCCGCGCAGCACCGCGACGACCGAGCTGAGGTCACGGCCCAGATGAATCTCCAGCGGTAGGCCTTTAAGGGCTTCGAGCACCTTCTCCTGGGTGCGCGGCAGATGCAGCCCCACCTCCGGGTTCTGGTGCATATCGCGGCGGAAGGCCTGCAACTCCGGAAGCAGCTCCCGGCCTTCCTCCACGAACACGTGGCTGGCCAACCGCTCCCCGAGCTTGGCCGAGACCATCGGAAGCGGTGGCAATTGCTGACGGTGGCGCGGGGCCATCTTCATGGTGTCATCCTTTCCGAGCATGTGCGCCGAGCATACCGGAAACTGCTGTGCTGTCAGGTCGGTTTGGGCTCAAGCTGATGGGCTACCCATGCCCGCTATCCCCGATAGCGAACCTACTGCGAGGCTGTGCGAAATGGTCTCAGGAGGATCTCGTTTCGACCGGCTTTACCGAGAGGAGAAAGGTTGGGCAGCAGCGTATGGCGAGTTCAATTGGTATGCGAACCAACCAACTCAATCTAGGGGCTTTTCTCGTACCAGCCCCATTAACCAGGAATTTTGTCCCTCCGGTTGCGGGGCCCACGGTGCTGTTTTAGTCTCTGTGGCCATGGGGGATATTGAAATCTACATCCGCCTTCGCAATTCGGGGATTGCGTTGGTGGAAAACATTCCTGGCTCACCCGATGAGCTTCGCGCGCTCGGTGCTTCTGCTTCCGATGCTGCCGAACTTGCAAACCTTAACCAGGTTTATTTCGGCCCCACCCGCTTTAGCGGCAAACAACGCAAAGCCCGCCACGCAGCACTTCAACAACGCCACAGCCTCGGCACCCTCACACTCATCGAGTCCTACACCGCAAAAGTCAAGAAAACCCTCGACGCCTGGAACCTGCGAATCAAACTCGCAGGAACACCCGCACACCGCATCCCCACCGTCGCCGCCACACGCCTGAAAGAACTACGCTCCAAGCGCATAGCCAAACCTGGTGTGCGCATCACCTACCGGGAACAAGGCCCCAACACGCTCTCCATAACCGACGATGCCACCACCATCGCCAACATGCGCGGCGTACTCGAATCCACCAACACCGACCTGCTTCAAGCCGCCAACGACATCTTCTTCAACAAAGAAACAAGCGGTTCCAAACCGGCAGTGCGCACCCAAGTCATCGTCACCCTGAACGAGTTGGACCAGATCATTAACGGCGACGGTGATGACATCGAGCTCAACCTCACCAACGGCGGGCGGATGACCGGGGCAGAATTTTTGACCCACAAGTTTGCCGAAATAGGGTATGCCACCATCGTGCACCCCATTGAAGGCCCCATCGACACCTTCCGGCTAGAGCGTGGAGCAAACTTCAAACAGCGCCTTACCCTGCATGCTGAATTCCACACCTGTTCTAGACCAGGCTGTAACAAGCCCGCTGATTACTGCCAGGTGCATCATTTGGTGCCCTGGCAGGCAGGAGGCTACACCAACATCAAGAACCTGACCTTCCTGTGCGCCTACCACAACGGGATTAACGACGATGACCCACAAAGGCCTACCGGGCGCGGCTACATGTACCGGCTCAACACCGGGGTGGCCTTCATCCCACCCTGGGGCACACCAATCACCGCAATGCCCGAATACCAAGAAGCACTAGCCAGACTCAACGCCGAACAAGCAGGACAACCACCAGAGGAACCACCCGACAGTAGTTAACACCCACAGCCACCACACGCAGCAACGGCAGAAAGGAAACAGCTAACCACCAGTGACAACACTGCCACCCGCGGACCACATCAAGGCACGCGGGCACATCGGTGATCCTTAAGTCAGCGCACTCGTCGGCCTAGGACAGGTTGAGACGAAAACCGGTGTTCCCTGCCTGAACTTCCCCGGAATAGTGGGGGCACTGGTTCTAATTCAATACCGTGCACATAAAAGACTTGTTATCGTACTAGTAGCTACAGTGACCGAAGTTTTCACGCATGAAAGGACCACTCGTGACCAACCAAGTAAGCGTGTGGAAGATTGCCACCTCAATCGCAGTCGCGGGCAGCATCCTCCTGCTTATTCTTTACGTGGGCCTAAGCCGCTACTACAACTCACAAGAGCTCGCCATGCTTGTGAACGGCGCCACCGCCAACGGCCAGGACTACTCGGTAACAATCCACAATCAGCTCACCGGCAGCTACTCCTTTAACGCCCAGTAGGCAGGCTGAAGGCACCATATCAAACCGGGCGCTTTCAGCCTCCAACAGCGCAAGTTCGCCCTGATCAGCACCAATAGCTCCAGACAGTGATGGTGGCCCGACCGGTACCGGAGGTGCTCGATGCGTTAGTCGGCGTCCGTGGACAGCGCCGCCACGAAGGCCTCCTGCGGCACGGAAACGGAACCGATGGACTTCATGCGCTTCTTACCGGCCTTCTGCTTCTCCAGCAACTTGCGCTTACGGGAGATATCGCCGCCGTAGCACTTGGCCAGCACGTCCTTGCGCATCGCGCGGATGTTTTCACGCGCGATGATCTTCGAGCCGATGGCCGCCTGGACCGGCACCTCAAACTGCTGGCGCGGGATGATCTCCTTGAGCTTCTTCGTCATCTTATTGCCGTACCACTGCGCGGAATCACGGTGCACAATCGCGGAGAAGGCATCCACCGGATCGCCGTTGAGTAGGATATCCACCTTCACCAGGTCCGCCAGCTGCTCGCCAGCCTCCTCGTAGTTGAGGGAAGCGTAGCCCTTGGTGCGGGACTTCAGCATGTCGAAGAAATCGAAGATGATTTCACCCAGCGGCATGGTGTAGCGCAGCTCCACGCGGTCCTCAGACAGGTAGTCCATGCCACCCATCTGGCCGCGCTTGGACTGGCACAGCTCCATCGTCGGGCCCACAAACTCCTCCGGCACGATGATAGTCATCTTCACAATCGGCTCGTGGACCTCACGCAGCTTGCCCGCCGGCCAGTCGGACGGGTTGTGCACATACGATTCCTCGCCGTCTTCTGCCACCACGCGGTAGGTCACCGACGGGGCGGTGGAAATCAGGTCCAATCCAAACTCGCGCTCCAAACGGTCACGCGTGATTTCCATGTGCAGCAGGCCCAAGAATCCGCAGCGGAAGCCGAAGCCCAGGGCCACGGAGGTCTCGGGCTCGAAGGTGAGGGAGGCGTCGTTAAGCTGCAGCTTCTCCAGCGCATCACGCAAGTCCGGGAAGTCTGCCTGGGAGATCGGGAACAAACCCGAGTACACCATGGGGTTCGGGTCGGCGTAACCCTTGAGCGGCTCGCTCGCGCCATTCGACGCCCACGTAATCGTGTCACCCACCTTGGTCTCACGCACATTCTTCACGCCGGTGATGAGGTAGCCCACCTCGCCCGGGCCTAGGCCCTCACACTTCTGCATCGTAGGGCTGACGATGCCCACCTCCAGCAGCTCGTGGTTGGCACCCGTGGACATCATGGTGACCTTCTGGCGCGGGGTGAGCTTGCCGTCCATCATGCGGATATAGGTCACCACGCCGCGGTAGGTGTCGTAGACCGAGTCGAAGACCATGGCACGGGCCGGAGCATCGGGCCCGAATTCGGAGGTGGGCGCCGGGACAAGCTCCGCAACCTTGTCCAGCAACTCCGCCACACCCTCGCCGGTCTTACCGGAGACGCGCAGCACCTCTTCCGGCTCGCAGCCGATGATGTGGGCGATCTCCAAGGAGTACTTCTCCGGGTCGGCCGCGGGCAGGTCGATCTTGTTAAGGACCGGGATGATCTCCAGGTCATTCTCCATGGCCAGGTAGAGGTTGGCCAGGGTTTGGGCCTCGATGCCTTGGGCGGCGTCGACAAGCAGGATGGCGCCCTCACACGCCTCCAGCGCGCGGGAGACCTCGTAAGTGAAGTCCACGTGGCCGGGAGTATCGATCATCTGCATGACGATCTCCTCCCCCTTGAGGGGACCGGACTGGGGAATCCAGGGCAGGCGCACGTTCTGGGCCTTAATGGTGATGCCGCGCTCGCGCTCGATATCCATGTTGTCGAGGTATTGGTCGCGCATATCGCGCTCCTCCACCACCTGCGACAACTGCAGGATGCGATCAGCCAGCGTCGACTTGCCGTGGTCGATGTGGGCGATAATGCAAAAGTTTCGGATCTTGGACGGATCCGTAAACGTAGTAGCCGCGAAGTTTGTAGACATGCGTTTAGAATAGACGACATGTCTAGGTTGGCCCGCATTCTCGGCATCGGAGGCCCCGAGCCTGTCGACGCCGGCCTCGAGCGCATCACCGAACGCTTGGGGTTGAACCAAAACGATTCCGTGACGGAACCCCGCAAGGCCGCCGATATCCGCGTCGAGGCCGCCTCCGCCCACCCGCGCAGCGTCTTCTTCACCCCGGACATGGACGGGCAGGCTGACTCCGGGGAAGTCGTGTGGGTGTGGGCGCCCTCCGATGGCAAGCAATCCCCGCCGCGCGAGCGCGCCGTGCTGATTGTTTCCCGCACGCGCACCACGGTGTTAGGTCTGCTTATTTCCTCCAACCCGGGCCACGCGAACAAAGAAGAGTGGCTCGATATCGGCACCGGCGAGTGGGATGAAACCGGCCGGCAATGCTGGGTGCGGATGGATCGAGTGCTGGAGATTTCTGAGGAACAGTGCCGTCGGCAGGGAACGCTCTTCCCGGAGCGGCGCTTCGAGCGCATTGCCAACCGCCTGCGCTCCCGCTATCACTGGGCGTGATTTGGGGATTTAGCCTGAGCCCTGATAAATTTCTTGGGATGCCGGGGCACGCTGGCGGTCAGGACCTTGGGTCCGCCTTCCTCGGTAAAACATTCCTACGACGATAAGAGGTAGAACGATGGCAAACATCAAGTCCAAGCAGAAGCGCATCCTGACCAACGAGAAGGCTCGTCAGCGCAACAAGTCCGTACGCTCCGCCGTGCGTACCGAGATCCGCAAGTTCCGTGAGGCCGTCGCCGCTGGCGACAAGGCTGCAGCCGAGAAGCAGCTGCGCGTTGCCTCCCGCGCACTGGACAAGTCCGTGTCTAAGGGCGTCTTCCACCGCAACACCGCGGCTAACAAGAAGTCCGGCATGGCCACCGCCTTCAACAAGATGGCCTAAATGAAACCGCTCCTGAAGTGGGTCGGGGGAAAGCGTCAACTGCTGCCCGTTATCCACTCCGTGCTGCCCGAGAGCTTCGACACTTATGTCGAGCCTTTCTTGGGCGGTGGAGCGGTTCTTTTTTCTTTGGCGCCCGAACGCGCCCGGGTTAATGACCTGAACACCGAGCTCATTACCGTCTATGAGGTGGTCCGCGATAACGTGGACGAGCTCATCGCGCTATTAAAGGGCTATCCGAATGATTCGGATTTCTTCTACGAGATGCGCGCCCGCGACCGTGAGCCGGGTTTTGCGCACTTGAGCCCTGTCGAACGGGCTGCCCGCACGATTTATTTGAATAAGACCTGCTACAACGGGCTTTACCGGGTGAATAACGCCGGCCAGTTCAATGCCCCGTTTGGCCGCTATGCCAACCCGAAGATTTGCGATGAGCCCAATCTGCGCGCAGTCTCGGAGTACTTGTCCACCCACGACGTGACGTTTTATAACGGCGACTACGCTGCGGTGGAGGCCAACGAGGGGGATTTCGTTTATTTCGATCCGCCCTATGATCCGGTCAACCCCACGAGCAATTTCACCGGCTACCAGTCGGGTGGTTTTGGCCGCGCGGACCAGATTCGGCTGAAGGAAACCTGCGATGCCCTTAATGCCCGCGGGGTAAAGTTCCTGCTGTCGAATTCGGCGACTGGCTTCATCAAGGAGCTCTACGCGGACTACCGCATCGACATCGTGGGTGCCACGCGCGCGGTGAATTCCGTGGCCTCGAAGCGCGGCAAGGTCGATGAGGTGCTCGTGCGCAATTATGCTTAACGACGCCGCCTGGGACCGTGTCTATCCCCACCTCGCCGCCGACATCGCGGACCAGGGCTATGTGGTGTTGCCCGCCGCGAAGCTCAAGGAGCTTTCCGGGCGCGAGCCGCGGTTGATGGCCAAGCACGATTTTTCCGCCGCGCGCCCCGAGGTGCTTCGCCAGCACGGGTTGTCCATGCTGCCGATTCGCCGCGATGCCTACCTGATTGGCCGCTTTGACCTGTACCAGCCTTTCCCGGAGCAGGCCGGACCGCTGAAGTCGATGCCGGTTCCGGGGCACATCCAATCCATTGACTTCGAGAACCTGACCTCGGAGGCCGCAGCGTTGACCGCAGCGCACTTAAGCGGCATGCTTGATGATTTCCTGGGCGGTGAGTTGGTGCCGACGGTCAGCGGGCGCATGTCGACGCTCACGCTGCCCATGCGGGTCGGCGGACGCGATATCGAGGTGGACCGCGCCCAGATGGAGATCGACGCCGGCTTCGAATCCGCCGAGCACCTCGTGCTCGTGGAGGCGAAGAACCACATCTCCCCCGACTTCAACATCCGTCAGCTCTACTTCCCTTTCCGCCGCTTCTCGCGGGCACTGGATAAAGAAGTGGTGCCGGTGTACCTGGTCTATTCCAATGGCATCTTTCACTTCTACCGCTACGCGTTTAGGCAGCCGGAGGACTTCCGCAGCATCGAGCTGGTGAGCGCGGCGCGCTACGTTTTGGGCGAGTCCGGTGTGACTGATGCGGCGGTGCGCGAGGTTCTGGAGCACACGAAGGTCCACGGCACGCGCGTTCCCTTCCCCCAGGCGGATTCCTTTGCCCGCGTCATCAGCCTGCTGGAGAACCCCGTGCCGAAGGCGGAGATGCCCGAGGCCTTCGGCTTTACCCCGCGCCAGGCTGATTACTACACCAACGCCGCCCGCTACTTAGGTTTGACCAAGCTCAGCGGCACGCGCGACGAGCGCAACCTCGCCCTCGTTGAGGCGCTGGCCTCGCGGCCGGTGTTCCGGGAGATGGTGCGGTTTGTCGTCGATAAGCACTGCGCTCTGAGCAAGGCCGAGGCGGCCGGGTTCATGCGCGCGGCGAACCTGGGCCTGGGTGAGACGACCCTGCGCCGCCGCTCCGCCACGGTCGCGGCGTGGTCCCAGTGGCTCAAAGAGCTACTCGAGCAGGCCTAGGCGGCCTGGATGCCGGCCCACACCAGCGCGCAGCCGGCCACCACGAAGAAGGCACCGGAACCGATGTCGATCCACGGGCCGGCGGCCAGCAGGCGGCGACGGATCGCGCGGGTCGAGATGACCGCCGAGAGAACAACGAAAAGCAGGTAGCTCGACAGCGACAAGCTCAACACCAACGCCACCGAAAGCCACACCGGCGGGTGCGGCGGCAGCAGCGGGGCGATCATGGCGGCGAGGAAAAGCACGATCTTTGGGTTGGATAGGTTGGTGGCCAACCCCGTGCGGAAGACCTTGCCCACCGAGCCCAAGCGGGCGGCGGCCTCCTCCTCATCCACCGGCGGCTGCTTGCGCAGCTCTAGCCCGGAGCGAATGGACAGCACGCCCATGAAGACGAGGAAGCAACCGCCAATCACCTGAATCAGGGAGAGAACTCCCGGGAAGGCGGTCAGCAAAGCGGCCGCGCCAAACACAGTCAGCGTGCACCAGAACAGCACGCCGACCTGAATGCCCGTCGACGCCGCGATGGCGTGGCGGCGCGAGCGCGTGGCATAGCGTGTCACCAGCACAATGTCGGGGCCGGGTGCCGCCGCGCCGACGAGGTTCATGAGGAGGATGGCCGCAAACGCGGACCAGCTCATGACAGGCGCTCGAGAAGATCCTCACGGCCGAACATGCGAGCCGAGTCGAGGGCATTTGGCTGGCCGGCGGTGGGGTCGGCGCCGGCGGCGAGAAGGGCGTCGATCACCGCGTCTTCCTTCTTGAAAATAGCCCCGGCCAACGGCGACTGGCCGCGATCGTTGAGGAGGTTGACGTCGGCACCCGCCGCAGCGAGCTGGCGCACCAGCTCCGCATGGCCGTGGTAGGCGGCGAGCATGATGAAGGACTGCCCGTCCTGGTTCACCATGTCCACGTTGACGCCCTGCTTGATGTACTCGAGCAGCGTGGCATCGCCGTTGCGGGCAAAATCAAAAAGCTTGGTGGCAAAGTTCTGGATGTCATCCATGGAGGGTTAGTCTAGCGCGCCAGCTCCGCCACCCGCTTAACGGCCGCCTCGATGGCGAAGTCCTCGTCCCCGCCCTGGCCCTTGACCGCGGCATCCAGCTCCGACATGAGGATCACGGCCTTGGTGATATTCTCCCCCGACCAGCGCCGCGCCACCGGCTGGGTGAGCTTGATGGCATAGGGCGCCATGCCGGTCTGGGAAGCCAGCGAATACTGATCCCCGCGCGCGGTATAGAGGCGTGCGATGTTGCCCACCTTGTTCGCCAGCGCCGAGGCGATGGCCACGGGGCTCGCCCCCAACTGCAGCGCGCGGCGGCACGTGGACACCGCCGCCTCCACGCGGCCTGCCACAGCGGCATCCGCGATATCCCA
Source organism: Corynebacterium sp. MSK004 (assembly GCF_030232515.1). NCBI lineage: Bacteria > Bacillati > Actinomycetota > Actinomycetes > Mycobacteriales > Corynebacteriaceae > Corynebacterium > Corynebacterium sp. MSK004. The sequence continues at coordinate 242,640 of NZ_JASPKB010000004.1, forward strand.
GTTGGCCACCTCGGCCACACCTACGTAGTACGCGTGCACCGCCTCGCGGGTCACCTTGCCGCCTGTGTCGAAGACGAGCTGCGAGATGGCGGAGGCGAGCTCGCGGAGGTCGGAGCCGACGCCGTCGAGAAGCGCCTGCACCACATCCGGTGTAGGCCGCACCCCATGCGAGGCGAACTCACGCGTAGCCCACTGCGCGAGCTCGTTCGGGTAGAGGGAAAAGACCTCATGCACCTCGGCCGTCTTGCGCAGCGCCGCGATGAGCTCCGGCGGCTTCTTCTTTTTCTTCAGCGTCTTCGCCGTCACCGAGTACATCAAAATGAGCGTGATACCGGGCATGGGGTTAGCGCAGGCGTCGAGGAGGATCTTCGTGACCTCCTTGCCGGCCCTCTCCACGTCGCTGATGACGATGACGCGGTCCTCCCCAAACAAGGAGGGGCTGGTGGCTTCCAGGATTTCGCCCTCGCTGACCTCGGAGGCCTTGAGCTTGGTTACCTCACCTTGTTGGATGGACAGGCGGGCGCGCTCGGCCAGGAATTCATCATCACCGAGGATGAGGTGCACGGGGGCAGAAGACATGCCTGTCATCTTAGCAACGCCGCAATGACCCACCCGCCAAGTAGGAGCATCGCGACGGGCCCCGCCGCCACGGTGGTCACCGGCATGGAGGAGGCGACGAAGTGGATCCAATCCGCCAGCGGCTCAATAAGGATCACCAGGGGCCTGCCCCACCCCACCTGCGCCAGGACGGCGGCGATGAGCCCCACGACGGTGATAATAGGCACGACCGGGGCCACCAGCACGTTGGCAATGACTGACACCACCGAGACCCGCCCGCTCATCAGCGCAATGAGCGGCATGGTCACGATGTCCGCGGCGATGGCGACCGCAAAGGCCCGGGCCACGATGCCCGTGCCCAGCACCCGCAATAGCAGCGGGCTGAGTACTACGATGCCGGCGGTGGCCGCGACGGAGAGCGCGAAGCCGAAGCTGACCGCTAGGTCGCTGTCCGCCGCGAGCAGAAAGAGCACGCCAAGAGCCAGGGCATGGAGCGGTTCCATCTTCGAGGAGCTGAGCACCGCCGCCAGTCCCGCCAGCCCGGCGACGGTGGCGCGCTGGACGGAGGGTTCCCACCCCACAAGTGCCACGAACAACGCCAACGCGCTTGCCGACGCCCCCACCCTCACCCGCTGCCCCGACACCACCAACGCGGCTGCAGTGCACACGATGGCCACGTTGGAGCCGGACACAGCACTCAAGTGCGAGAGCCCAGTGTCGATGTAGAGCTGCTGATCCTCGGGGCTTTGCAGGCTAGTATCGCCCAGCACCATGCCGGGGATCAGCCCGTTATCGCACACGGCGCGGAAGTTTTCCGCCACCGCGGCGGTCCAGCTGTGGGCGTGCGCGGTGAGCTCGCCGCTAAAGACAGTTGTGCCTACCCCGACCTGCTCCGAGGGGCCGGGGTGGCCGTGCACCGTCACCAGCGAGCCACCGAAGGCCTCCGGTTTTTCTTTGAGGAAGACCGGCAGCTGCGCCGGGTAGCCCGGCACGCGCAGGCGCACCATCCACCCGGATGCCGTCTGCAGAGGATCTGCGGCAAGCCTTCCCGTCACCTCCGTACCAAAGTGAAAGCCCGCTGCACGCACCGAGCGCACAAAAGCCAGGGTGGCAAAGATGACTCCGCTCGCCGCGCACAAGATGCCCTGGCCGCGCCACTGACCGCGCGCGAAAGCGAAGAGCACGAGCCCGCACAACAGCCACGGATGCCCGAAAAGCACGGCGAGCGTGGCCAACCACGCCACCACCGCGGCGGGCACGAGCCGCAGTTCCCTCACGGACGGACCTTATCCTTCAGCTGCGCAAACTTCGCCGGACCAATACCGGAGACGTCCATGAGCTGCTCCACGGTGGTGAAGCTGCCGACCTCCTCGCGGTGCGCAATAATCGCCGCAGCCGTGGCCGGCCCTATGCCGGGCAGCTCCGTCAACTCCTCCTCGCTGGCAGAGTTGAGGGACACCAGCCCCTCCCCCGCGGTTTCTGGGGCGTTGGGTGGGCCGCCGACGGTGATCTGCTCGCCGTCGTTAAGCTTCTGCGCCAGGTTGAGGTTATCGGTGGGCACGCGCGGGCGCGCCACCTCGAGGGCGTCGTTGATGCGCGCGCCCGGCGCCAAGGTCACCAGCCCGGGCTGCTCTACCTCACCTACGACCGAGACCACGATATCGGCCGCTACCTCGCTGCTCGGCGCGGCCACCTCATAGGGGTTCTCCGCGCTACGGCTCATCCCCAGCCAGGCCAGGAGCGCGACGCCGGCCACGCCCGCCGCGACAAGCGCCAGCCAGGGTGGCACGCGCACGCGCGGGAAATCGACGTTGAGCAGTTCTTCTTCGCCTGTCGGGCGGGTGAGGTCACGGAGGCGATCAGCAATGGCATTCATGCCCGCGACGCTACGTAAGCGCCTTCACCCCCGTCGAGGGCTCAAGCCGCAGCCTGTGGATAACTTGTTGAAGGCATCAACAACGTCAGCTAAAGACCGCGGAGACGCCGATGGCTCCGGGGCCGACGTGGACGGAGAGGACGTCGGTAAGCGGCACCAGCATGAAAGAGGAATCCGGCAGCGCCAAGCGCAGCAGGTCCTCCAGCCGGCGGGCCGAGACCTTATCCTCGTTGTACTGCACCGCAATGAACGCCGGATTGCCCTCCGCACGGGAGGCCACCAGGTCCACGAGCTTGGTAAAGGCCTTGGTTTGGGTGCGGGTCTTGCCCACCATCTCCAGCTTGCCGCCTTGGATAGCCATGATGGGTTTGGTGGCCAGCAGGGCGGTGGACAGCATCGCCGTGGCCGCAGACATGCGCCCGGAACGGCGAAGCTCCTCCGTTGAGTTGAGATAGACCCAGGTGTGCCCGCGCTCAAGGGTGTTGATGGCTGCGGCATAGCATTCGTCGAGTGAGGCGCCTTCCTGGGCAAGCTTGGCCGCCGCCATGGCGGCCGCGCCCATCGCCATGCCGGCGGTGCCAGAATCGATAACACGCACGGTGTCCGGGAAAACGCCAGAGGCAGTCACCGCCGCTGACCACGTCGAGGACAGCTCCTTCGACAGGTGGATGGCCAGCACCCCATCATCGCCGGAGCGCTCCATCTGACGGCCATACAACGCAGCCAGCTCGAGGGCAGTCAGACCCGAGGTGGACAGCTCCGCGCCGTCCTTGCCGTGGCTTTCCATGACGTGCAGATCGACAACACAAATGTCGAGCTCCTCGACGATATCCGCCGGCAAGCCCGCGGCAGAATCGGTGACGACGCGAATCACTAGACGTCCGCCCCTGCACCACCAACGACAGCGCCACCCATGTTCCAGCCGTCGAAGTACCACTGGGCACGGCTGACGTTCTCCGGGGTGAATTCCAGCGGGGAGAGCGGACGAGCGGCGTCGAACTCGGGCCGCGCGGTCAGCTGCGACCAATGGGTGTTTTTCAGACCGGACAGGATCCCGTACTGGTGGTGCTCAAGGCCCAAAAGATGGCAGGTCAGCGCGGAGATAGCGCCGCCGTGCGCGACGACGAGCACCGCTCCCTCGTCCCACTGCGGGTGCCTCTGCATGAGCTCATCAATAACGGGGCGCGCGCGGTTAGCCACGTCGACACGGCTTTCGCCCTGCGGCGGGGCCCAGGTGGGGTCGTGGCGCCACAGCGCACGCGCCCCGGGAAACTGCTCATCTACTTCAGCGGAGGTCATCCCCTGCCACTCACCGAGGTGGGTTTCGCGCAGGCGCTTATCGACGGACACCTCAAGCCCCAAGCGCCGAGCAATAATCTCGGCGGTATCGCGGGCACGGATGAGATCCGAGGAGACGATCGCGGTGATGTCTTTGCCCTCCAGCAGGTCGGCGGCGGCACGGGCCTGAGAGTGGCCAGCTTCCGAAAGCTCGGTGTCCAAGTGCCCCTGCATCCGGCCGGTGGCGTTGTAGGTGGTCTGGCCGTGGCGGATGAGGAGGAGGCGGCGGGTCATAATTCGTCGTCTTCCGGCTCTGGCTGGGCCAGGGGAATCTCATCGATCGAGTCCACGTCGCGCGGGTTGACTTCATTAGACCACTCGCCGGGGCGTTCCGGGGTGTCCACGCCGGGGATGTCGAGAAGCGGGCAGTCGTGGTACAGGCGGTCCAGACCGTAGAACTCGCGCTGATCATTGCGCTGAACGTGGACCACGATGGGGCCATAGTCCAGCAGGACCCACCGGTTCTCGCGATTGCCTTCGCGGCGCTTGGGTTCAAAGCCCTTCTTGGTCAGCTCGTCTTCGACTTCCTCCACGATGGACCCCACCTGGCGCTCGGTATCAGCGGAGGCCAAGACGAAGACCTCGGTAATCGCCAGCACGTCGGAAACGTCAATAGCGGCGATGTTGGTGGCCAGCTTTTCATCCGCAGCCAAGGCGGCGGTTTCCGCCATCTGGCGTGCTTCATCAGTAATCGACATGACAATCCCTACACAAGTACGTTTTCTTAAGATCTCTAGTGTTACACGACAAGGCTCATTTTCCTAGTCGAATTCCCCGAGAATGCGCGGAGGCTACAGGGGCTTTTCCGGGTGGGGGCTATAGAGGTGGTTCTTGGCAATGTATTGCACCACCCCATCCGGAACGAGGTACCACACCGGCTGGCCCTGCTGGGCGCGGGCGCGGCAATCGGTGGAGGAAATGGCCATGGCGGGGATCTCAATCAGCTCGATATCATCCTGGGAATCCTGCGGCAGCATGTCCTTGCGCAGGTCATAGCCGGGACGGGTCACACCGACGAAGTGGGCCATCTCCAGCATCTCCTCCCAGTTGCGCCAGCTCATGATGGAGGCCACCGAATCCGCGCCGGTGATGAAGTAAAGCTCGGCGTCCGGGAAGATTCCGCGCAGATCCCGCAGCGTATCGATGGTGTAGGTGGGCCCTTCGCGGTCGATGTCCACGCGGGAAACGGTAAAACGCGGGTTCGACGCCGTGGCCACCATGGTCATCAGGTAGCGGTGCTCGGCGGCGGTGACCTGCTTATCGGCCTTTTGCCAGGGCTGGCCGGTGGGGACGAAGACCACCGTGTCGAGGCGGAAACGGTGGGCTACCTCGCTGGCGGCGACGAGGTGACCGTTATGGATGGGGTCAAAGGTGCCGCCCATGATGCCGATGCGTTGCGGACTAGTCATGGCTGGTGAGTATACCGGCCACGGAGTCGATGACCTGCATGTCCTGCCCGGAAGGCTCCGCCAAGAAATAGGAGGCATGGCGCTCAGCCTTGGTGGCCAGGGCGCGGCTAGCGGCGTCGAGGGAGAAATCGCAGACGAAATCCCCTTCCAGGCAGTAGTCGACGTAGCGCTGCGCCGGCAGCCCGGCGCGGTTCTTAGCCCACGGCACCTGGTGCAAGGGATTGCCAAAGGTGAGCACACCATGCAGGCGCCCGGATTCTGCGAGGTACTCCTCCGTGCTCGTCGCGACGAGCGCTCCTTGCGAATAGCCAGCGGCTACCCAACGCGGATGGCAGCCGGTGGTGGCCTCATAGTTGTCCACCACCTTCGGCGCATTCCGGGCCCCGGTACGCAGGCTGTCGGCAGCTCCAAACGTCACCGAATACGCCATTTCCCCGATGGAATGCTCCTGGAGAATCCCGAGCGCTCGCTGCACAAGCTGAAGCGGGCCCAAGTCTTCCCCCTCCTGCGCCAAGGGCGGCAGGTTCATCGAGGCCGGGTACGCCTCCGGCCCCAAAGCCAGAACATAAACGCCATCCATTGTGCCGGGGTGGCGCTGCTCTACCTGATGGAACAGAGCGGCAAAGTTGCGTCCCTCAAAGCCGGTGGATTCCGGCGCACGTTCGGAGTAACGCTGCGGGCCTACGTATTCGCCCTGCTCCTCGTTCTGGTCTGAACCGCGCGCGGCGAGCACCACGGTGTCGGGGCACATGCCGACACCACTCGCCGAGGCCACCGGCGCGCTGAGAAGGGACGCCACCGTACCAAGGGCGGCAGCTACACAGGAAACACGAAAAGAAAGAGACTTCATTCTTTCCTGTTTAGCGGAAACGAACGCCATCTACCATGTGGCCGATGGAATCGTAGACCTGATTATCCCACTGGTGATTGGTGAAGAAGTACTGGCCATGGGAGCCGCCGGTGGGCTTGGCGGCGTAGAGGGTCTGGGCGGAGAGGTCGCACACGGCGTCGAGCGGCAGGCAGTAGTCCACGCGGCTGACGTTGGCGCGCATCTGCGGGAAGTAGCCCATCGGGCCGCCCGCGCCCTGGGTTGCGCCGACGACGGCCGGGTCCCCTGCACGGGTCAGCGGGTTACCAAAGGTCACGACGCCAGCGAGCTGACCGCGGCGGGCCAGTTCCACCTCGTGGTTGGCCAGGATCATGGCGCCCTGGGAGTAACCGGACAGGATGTATTGCGGGTGGCAACCGGTGGCGGCTTCATAGCTGTTGATCGCGCTGGTCACTCCACGATTGCCGGTCTGCACGGAGTACATGAACTGGTTGATGGCGGAGACTGCGGTGTTGATGACCGGGTTGGCGTACTGCGTGGCCAGGCGCACGAGGTCAGCCGCGGTGTTCGGAACCGACTCGTTCGGAACAGAGTATTCCGGGTAGGTCGCCGGATAGTACTGCGGCTCCAGGCCCAGCACGTAGACGTCCTTCATCAGCGAATTTCCGCCGTGAGTGGCCTGGTAGCGTGCCTCGGCGCCCTGCAGCATGGCGCGGATGGATTCGCCCTCCCATCCATTGGATGCGCGGCCGCCCTGGTTCGAATACTGCGTGGGGTAGACCTGACCGTTTTGGCCAGAGCCGCGCGCGGCGACGACGACCACTGCGGGGCACTGTTCGTCAGCGTGCGCGGCGGGTGCAGAGATGGTTTGAGGGACAATGAAGGCGGACACGGCCATGACGGCGGCGGCCACGGAGGAAGCAATGCGGGACAGCATGGGAGAAGGCACCATTCAGTTCTTTGTTATTACCGCGCTTTAGAATACCCAGTGCTCCCCCGGCGCGCAGCACGAACCCCGCGCAAGGCAAAACAATCTACTCGAAAAGTTTTCGAGTAGATTGTTTTGCGCAGGTCAGCCTCGAAAAATTCTTTTCGAGTAGCTTTCGAGTACCTTTCGAGTAGCTTTTCTAGCTGTCCCTAGGGGCGGGTCTGGCCGGTGCCCTGCAGCACCCATTTGGTGGATGTTAGCTCCGGCAGCGCCATCGGGCCGCGCGCATGCAGCTTCTGGGTGGAGATGCCGATTTCGGCGCCCATGCCGTAGACCTCGCCGTCGGTAAACGCGGTGGAGGCGTTGAGCATGACCGCTGCGGCATCTACCTCGTTGGCGAAGGTTAGCAGCACGTCAGCATCCTGGGCCGCAATGGCCTCGGTGTGGCCGGTGGTGTACTCGGCAATGTGCGCGATGGCGCCGTTGACACCATCAACCACCTTGGCGCAGATATCCATGGAGAGGAATTCTTCGCACCACTCCTCGTCGGTTGCCTCCACGGCGTCCTTAACACCGAAGGCCTCAAGCTCCTTCACATCGCCGTGGATGGTAACCCCTGCCTCCTGAAGGGAGGTGATGATGCGGAGCTTGGAGGCGTCGTCAAGGGCAGCGTCGATCAGCAGGCACTCCGTCGAGTTACACACAGAGGGACGGCGGGTCTTGCCGTTGATCACCATGTCGATGGCCTTGTCCAGGTCGGCGGAGGCATCGACGTAGAAGTGGCAGTTGCCGGTACCGGTCTCGATGGCGGGGACGGTGGCGTTTTCCACGACGGCGTTGATAAGGCGCGCGCCGCCACGCGGGATGACCAGGTCCACCAGGCCGCGGGCGGTGATGAGGTCCTGCACAGAATCGTGGGTCTCACAGGGCAGAAGCTGCACGCCTTCGCGCGGCAGATCAAACTCCACGAGGGTGTCCTGGAGGAGCTCAACGAGCTTGGCGTTGGAGTTCTTCGCGGACTTCGAGCCGCGCAGCAGCGGCACGTTGCCGGACTTGAGGGCCAGGCCGAAAGCATCGACGGTGACGTTCGGGCGGGCCTCATAGACCATGCCCATCACGCCGAGCGGCACGCGGACCTGCTTCATCTGGATGCCATTATCCATGGTGCGACCCTGCAGAATCTCCCCTACTGGGTCCTGGAGGGAGGCTACCTGGCGTAGGCCGCCGGCAATGCCCTCGATGCGGGCTGCATCAAGCGACAAGCGGTCGATGAGGGATTCGGACATGCCGTTGGCGCGGCCGGCCTCGATATCGAGCTGGTTCGCGGCGAGGATGTCCTCGCTGTGTGCGATGAGGTTCTCGGCAGCGCGGTTGAGGATTTCATTCTTGCGCGGGGTGGGCAGCTGCGCGAACTGCGGCGCCACCGCCTTGGCGGCGCGGGCTTTGGACAGAACTTCTTCACGTTCGGTGTTGCTCATGCCATACCAGCGTACGGAAGGTCTGCCCGCTTGTCAGGGATTTTGTGCAGCCATGGGCTCTTAATGAGCACCAGTCTCAGGCCCCAAGTTCGCGGCGGCGCTCCGCCGCGGCACGCAGGCGCTCGGCGCGCTTTTTCTTTTCCCCTTCGGAAAGCTCATCGAAGAGCTCTTCATCCGACTCACTGAACTTCAGCACCCCGCGCGCAGCCCAGGAAGCGAAGAACGCGATGACGGGCGAGATCCAGAAATAGCTCCAGTCGAAGACAAAAAGCCCAAGGAAGAGGGCGATCATCGCCACCGACCAGATGACGGAATCCACTATCTGCACCTTGCGCCCGCGGGAGAGCATATCCTCCAGCTCTGCCTCGTGGCGGGTGGCGGGTGCCGAAGTACGTGGGGTGGAAAGCTCCGGCAGGTCCGCAAAGAGCTTTTCGACGTCTCCGCGCGTGCGCGCCGCGGCAGCCTCGCCGGTGCGCTGCTCAAATTCATCGGGACCCAACGCACCGTTGACGAAGTGCTGGCTCAGTTGCTCCAGGGCCTCAGAGCGCTCCGCATCACCAACACGGATATCGGGGTTCTCCATTAATAACCTGCCTTCGGGTCAACCAGAGTAGGCAGCTTGTCCCCCGCCGCGAAAGCCTTGGCCACCTTGACGGTGTGCGCGCCAATCTTCTCGCGCACGGAGCGCTGCGTATTAGCAATGTGTGGGGTGATAACCACGCGCTTATCCTGCCACAGCGGGTGGTCCTCCGGCAGCGGTTCAGGGTCGGTGACGTCGAGTGCCGCACCCTCGATCTCCCCGGCCTCCAGTGCCGCGACGAGGTCCTCGGTGTTAATGAGCGGGCCGCGGCCCACGTTGACCACGACCGCGTGATCCGGCATCTGTTTAAAAGCCTCCGCGTCCACCATGTGGCGGGTCTCCGGGGTCAGCGGGGCGATGAGGACGAAGTAATCCGCCTTCGGCCAGACCTTGTCGACCTGGGAAATCGGGTAAGTCTCCTCCGCGCCCTCGACCGGGTTGCCGGAGCGGTTGACCGCAATGATGCGCGGCCCAAAACCGGAGAGCATGCTGATCAGACGCTTGCCAATGCCTCCGGCACCGATAATCGCCACCGTCTTGTCGTCGTAGAGGTAGGAAGTGTGCGCCTCCATCTCTGCATAGGAATCAAACGTGCCGTTGACGCGGCGGTGCGCATGTAGCTGCGCCAAGAGCAGCGCGATGGTGGATTCCGCCACCGTGTTGTCATAGACCCCGGCCGCGTTCGACCACGGCACGCTGCTCCCCTTCATCACTTCAAGCACGTGGTCCACGCCCGCCGAAGGAATCTGCACGAAGCCAATATTCTCCGGCAGCGGGTCCGGGAAGTCGGTGCCATCGCCGGTGTAGATGAGGAAGGAGGCCTCATCTAGCGGGGCGCGCTCAAAGCCCGCGGCGTCGAGCACCTCGATGGTTTCCTCCCAGGGGTGTGGTTCGATGGCGTACTTCATGCACATCCTCCTTAGCTAGTAGCCGGCGTCCGGGTCGACGCGGGTGGGCATATCCTCGCCGCGCTCCCACGCGGCGGCGTTGGCACTGAAGATAGCACCCAGGTGGTACTGGGCCACGTGCTCCGAGGCCGCCATGTGCGGCGTCAGCGTGGCGTTGGGCAGATCGTAGAGCGGGTGGCCATCCGGGAGCGGCTCCGGGTCCATGACCTCTAGGCCCGCGCCGGCAATCTCGCCGGAGCGCAGGGCCTCCACTAGATCGTCCGTGACCACGGTGCTGCCACGGCCGACGTTGACGAATACCGCCGAAGGCTTCATGGCGCGGAACACCGCTGCGTCGAAGAAGGCTTCCGTGGCGGCCGTCGCCGGCAGGATGCTCACGACGAAATCCGCCTCAGTCCAGGCCTCGTCGACGCGCTCGATGGGCAGCGTCACGTCCACTCCCTCTACCGGGCGGCCCGAGCGGTTCACGGCGGTGATGTGTACGCCGAAGGGCGCGAGGTAGGCCATGAGCTGCTTGCCGATGCCTCCCGCGCCCACGATGAGCACGCGCGTTGGCCCCTGCTGCTCATAGAGCCAAGCCTGGGATTCATCGAGCTCGCGCGCCACCGACCAGGACTTCGCCAGGGCGAAAGCCTTGTGGTGGTGCGCTTGGGAGAGCATGAGCCCCAGCGCAGATTCCGCCACGGGCTTAGCAAAAGCGCCGGCGGAGTTGCACCACGGCAGACCATCCCGCCGGATGAGCCCGGCATCGATGTGCCGGTTGACCCCGGTGAAGCAGTACTGCACCCACTTGATGTTCTCGGGGATCTCCGGGGTCTGCGCCGGGTCCGAGGCGGTATTCACAAAGACCTCGGCTTCCTCCAAGCTCTCGACACGCTCGTGCCCGGCGGCGTCGATATCTGCCACGGTTGCCGCCCACACGTCGGGGCCCATGAAATAACGCATTAAATACGGGAGGCGAAGTTGGACAGGTAGTCGGCGTGAACAACGGGGCGGCGCATATCCTCTGGCAGCTCATCGGTGTGTTTGCCCAGCAGGTTGTGCAGCGTGGTGGAGTCATAGCCCACCTCGCCACGTCCGATGACCTGGCCCTTGGGGCCCATGATGTCCACGATCTCGCCGGCGTTGAACTCGCCCTTAATGTCGGTAATGCCCACGGCCAGCAGGGAGTTTCCGCCGCGGACCACGGCCTCCATAGCGCCCTCGTCCAAGCGCAGAGATCCGCCGGTATCCGCGCAATAGAGAGCCCAGAACTTCCACGCGGACAAGCGGCGCTCCTCGCGGGTATGGAAGACGGTGCCTACGGAGGCGTCGTCAAGCGCCTGCCCAATATTATCCGCCGAGGTCAGCAGCACAGGAATGCCGCCGCGCGTGGCCAGGCGGGCAGCGGAGACCTTCGTGGCCATGCCGCCGGTGCCGACCTTGCCGCCGTCACCAGCAACAACCGCCTTGAGGTCCTTACCGGTGCGCACCTCCTCCACGAACTTGGCGTCCGGTTCGGCCGGGTTCTTGTCGTAGAGGCCGTCCACGTCAGAGAAAAGGAAGAGGGCATCCGCGCCGACCAGATTGGCCACGAGCGCAGAAAGGCGGTCGTTATCACCGAAGTGCATCTCGGAGGTGGCCACGGTGTCGTTCTCGTTGACGATGGGCACCGTGCGCATCTGGCGCAGACGGTCAATGGTGCGCTGGGCGTTGCGGGCGCGATCGCGCTTGCCGACGTCCGACGCGGTCAGCAGCACCTGCCCAATGGTGCGGTTATAGCGGGCAAAGGACACGCCCCATTCGTAGGCGAGGTGCACCTGGCCCACCGCGGCGGCGGCCTGCTTGGTGGCCAAATCGGTGGGGCGGGTGGTCAGGCCCAGCGGGCCCATTCCGGCGGCCACGGCACCGGAGGAGACGATGATGATGTCGGAGACGTTCATGCGTGCGCAGACGGCGTCGACGATCTTGTCGATCTTCTCGGTGGAGGTCACGAAGTCATCGCGCGTTAGCGACGAGGATCCGATCTTGATGACGATGCGCTTGGCTTTGGAGATCTCCTCGCGCAGGGGCGAGGAGAAACCGCTGGATTTCTCCGATAGCGTGGTGGTCTCCGGGTAGTCCACGTCCGGGGTCGGCCCCTCGAAGGGTTCAAGGGGGAGAGGATAGTCGAGCTGGTTGTCGTGTTCGGATGACATACCGGCTCAGTATACCGGGCTAACCCTGCCAGCGATCGCGGTTCGCGGACTCGCGAGTGACTTCCCCGTCCGTGCCAAAGTCGAACTCGTCCACGAGTCCGCGGCGCGCCTGGGAGGCGCGCTTGCGCTCGGCGGCGGAGACGCGGTCGGTGCCCATGAGGCGGCCGTCCTGTCCGCGGCCCGCATCAGTTGCGCGGCCACCGGCCATCGGCTCGTACTCGAAGGTGATGTCCCCGATGGTGACCGGGCAGCCTTCCTCCGCGCCCTGGCGGTGCAGTTCCTCTTCGACACCGGCCTTGGCCAGGCGGTCTGCGAGGTAGCCCACGGCCTCGTCGTTTTCGAAGTCGGTCTGGCGAATCCAGCGGTCGATCTTGTCGCCCTCGACGATGAATCCGCCTTCCACCTCGGGGTCGGGGCGGACGGTGAAGTCGGCGAAGGAGCCCTTCTTTTTCTTGCCCACGGACTTGGGCTGAATGATGGTGTGGTTCTTGTCCACCGCCGCCTTGGGCTGTGACTTGCGGTGTTCTTTCACCATCTCCATCAGCTTGTATTTGAGGGGCTCTAGCCCCTTGCGCGCCACCGCGGAAATGATGAAGACCGGCCAGCCGTATTTCTCCTCGAGGTCACCCTTGACGAATTCCGCGAGCTCCTCTGCCTCGGGAACATCCGCCTTGTTAAGGATGATGACGCGCGGGCGCTCGCGCAGGTCACCAAGCCCGGTGTCCTGCTCCAGGAGCTCCTGGTACTTGGCCAGCTCGGTCTCGAGCGCCTCGATGTCGGAAAGCGGATCGCGGCCCGGCTCGATGGAAGCGGTATCCACCACGTGAGCGAGCACCGCGGTGCGCTCGATATGGCGCAGGAAATCGAGGCCTAGGCCCTTGCCCTCAGCCGCGCCCGGGATGAGGCCCGGGACATCCGCCATGGTGAAAGACTCGTGGCCCATGTCCACCACGCCCAAGTTGGGCTGGAGGGTGGTGAAAGGATAGTCACCAATCTTCGGCTTGGCCGCCGAAAGGACCGAGATGAGCGAGGACTTGCCCGCAGAGGGGAAGCCGACGAGGCCGACGTCCGCCATGGACTTCAGCTCCAGGATGAGATCGCGCGCCTCACCCGGTTCTCCTTGCAGCGCAAAGCCTGGGGCCTTGCGGGCTGCGGAGGCCAATGCTGCGTTGCCGAGTCCGCCGAAGCCGCCTTCGGCCGCCACGAAACGGGTGCCCGGGACCGTAAGGTCCGCGAGCATCTCCCCATCCTCGGTATAGACCACGGTGCCCGCCGGCACCTCCAGAATGAGGTCCTTGCCGCGCGCGCCGTTGCGCCAGTCGCCAGCACCATTTCCGCCGCGCTCGGACTTGATGTGGGGGCGGTAGTGGAAGTCCATGAGGGTATGGATTTGGGTTGAGACCTCCAGCAGGATGTCTCCGCCGTGGCCGCCGTTGCCGCCATCGGGTCCGCCAAGCGGCTTGAATTTTTCGCGGTGGACGGAGGCGCAGCCGTGTCCGCCATCGCCTGCCTGCAGGTGCAAGACTACTCGGTCAATGAATCGTGCCATTCTCGCTACTCTCCGTACTGGCTGTTGCCAGTCTCCAAATCAACTTCTAATTGGGGCCTAAAGGTAGTCAGCTTACTCGCTGGCTGCGCCTCTTCTTACGACGTCGCTCATTCCACCACACGATCACCAACACCGCAGCGATAAGGATGAGCGCCAAAATCATCCACCACGATAGCTTAGGTTGCCACCCAGATTCTTCTTCCACCTGAGTATCTGCTCTTTCTGCGTGCACGAGTAAGCGGTCTGTATTGATGCCATAAGGCGTACACGTGATGAGGGTGAGTTTGTCTTTATCCACCTCATAGGTGACTGCATCGTAGTCTTCAGGTTTGACGACTTCGCGGCCGGTGACTTTATAGGTGAGGGTCTCACCCATGACGTCGATAGTTACGGTCTCCCCATCCTTCAGACGCGGAAGATTATCAAACATTGACGCATTAACCATCCCGGTATGGGCCGAAATCACAGTGTTAGTTCCCGGCCCGCCGACGGGTAGAGAAGAACCAAACATGTGGCCGGCCCCGCTGTATAGAACTGAAGGGGCAGTTGTGTGGAAGACAGGTAGATCGATGCCAATAGAAGGGATGCGCAAACGCGCAATGACTCCGCCCGTCTCTGGAGCATTGAGCGTATCTAAGTAGCGCTCGAAGCCAGGTGAACTGGGCTCGGGAGGATAAGCGTGATGTCCTTGCTGCGCCAACCAATCGTTATACTCATGCGCTGCACGAATATACTGCTGGCGCTGCGTTGGCGGGTCTATGTCTCGCACGGATCTGCCATAAGACTCGGCTTGCTGGTGCAGCTGATAGTCGTTGTACTGCGTAGCAACTATGGGATACAGCAGGATGAGAATCCCGGCGATGATGAGCCAGAAGGAACGGCGCTTACTCTTCCGTTTCGTCATCGTCCTCCCTGTTGCGCATGTAGAACCACAAGCCCAATGCCAATACTGCGAGGCCAAGTAAGAGCACAAAGACCAGAGTCTGCATACCAGTATCCGGCAACATTGCTGCCAACAGTCCGCTCAAACGTAGTGCTCCGTACGTATCGGAAGCAGAAACCTGAGCTGCAGGTGCTGCATCACTCTGCTGAGCGTACGCATCCGCCGTAACCGCGACGGTTCCCTTATAGCTAAAAGCGGTATCGGTGCTCTGGTTAATCACCACATCGAAGGAGCAGTCCCGCTTCGCCCCAGGTGCGAGGCGTCCCGCGGCATCTACGCTGCACACCGCCGCAGGGATTAGCCCGTTATTGTTGATCGTGAATTCTTCACCAGCACCGTTGCGAACTGTAAAGCCAGCCAATTCGGGTTCCTTGAAAAGGAAGTTGCCCAACGCTAAGGCGCCCTCATTCTCTACCTCATAGGTAAAGCGCATTGTTTCTGCTGAATCTGGAAGTATCGCGGTGTCCGCAACAGCCCCACTCAGGGCACTAATCGGCGCACCTTCAATCTTTTTCTTCACCTTGAGCCCTGGGAAAGAGTTCTTGGCATTAAACGCCCACTTCGCGCCATCCGTCGACAAGTCGGTCGGCGTGCTCACCGGCATTACGTCGAAGGACCACGTACCACCGGTAAGCCGGCCCTCGCTGTCGCTCGTTGTTTCGGCCGTCGGGTTAGCCAAGCGCTCACCTGAACTTTCAACGGAAACAACAGCACCCGCTTGCCCATCGGCCGTTTGCTCACGAATTGTGCAGTTTCGGTCGATCTCAATCCCCTTCAGCGTGTGGGATTCACCCGATTTAAGCTCGAACGATGTATCGCCACAGCTGGAAGCAAAACCGAAGGTCCTTCCTTTGCCTGCGGAGCCCGTAGAAGTCTTGGTAAAGGTGACGTCAACTCGATCACGCAGGTGCATTGCTTCCGCACCCAGCGTCATTACAGGCTGACCAGAGCGTGATTGCAGTTTCGGATCAATGCGGAAATCATAGCTGTACTTCTTCATCGCATCCGTAACTTCGTCAGCGGTGAGCGAAGCAAGCTTCTTGGTCGGGTTCTTGGCATCGGGCTGACCACCAACCCACTTACCAAACTCCACATATGGGGTGCGCTGAGACCTCGTGGCCTCGAGTTGTACTCGAGGCTGTAGAGCCGAGGATTTACTGAGATCCAAGGTGCAGTCGTAGCCAACCGGTAGCTCCACAACGCTGCCGCCTGAAGGCTCAGAGCTATCGGCGACCGTATAGGTAGCGTTAGTATTCACTGCAGCAAAGTTGAAGGATTTTTGGGTGCCCGAAGGATCTTTACACGTCAGATCATATTCATATTTGGAATTATCCGCGCCGCCCAAGTAGCCGTCCTGCATCGGGACGATGCGGACCGGTACGGTGCGACGCTTGTACGTGTTAACAAAGTCGACGGATTCAACCGAAGATTCGGCAGATCCAACACGCTTAGAAACTTCGCGTGAATCGGCGTTCCATGTCAACTCTGGCGGGGTTGAAGAAGGCTCATCCTCAGTTGCGGTACACCACGCACCAGACGGGACTTCCACTTCCGTTGCTTTGAACGTCCTGTCCGGGTCAGCAAATTTTTCGCTGTCTCCCGCAGCGAGAGTTGTGGGCAGACCAATATTTGAAGTGGAATATCCCACGCCTTGGCACTGGTAGTTGAATTTAAAATTCACTCCGGGTTTGGCATTTCGCAAAACATTCATGTCATCGTCTGAAGCCACAATTTTCTTGCTCATTCCAAGCTTGGATTTGACGAAGGTGTAGTAGTTAGTCAGCGTCAACACATTGTTGGACGTTCCATCGGCATTATCTGCCTTGATAGGAATCTGCTGGGAGGTAGTGGTGCCTTCCTTCACTTCGGAATCAATGAAAGGCTCAGCGTCGTTGCGCTGCAGACGCCACTCCACCTTCTGAGGGTTGAGGTGTGTCTCGAGCGTGGGCTTGCCCTCGCCTTGTGTCTTCTTCAAATCAAGCTGACCAAACTTATCGCCTGTGATGGAACAGTTTGCACCGACCGGAACATTGACAAACTCGGTGTGCCCGGGACCAGTGATCTGCTTGACATCAATCGGCGGAAGCTCTCCAGACTCTGCATCTGACCCCTCAGGATCCGAACAAACCATAGAGAAATTGTGCGTGTAATAGACGCTATCCCCAGTGACATCGGGCTGTGCCTTTTCAATGTCGATTGGAGTATTCGCAATCTTAGTGAGGTCGAGCTTGGCCATCTGCCGCTTATAGGTGTTAATTAGTTGCACCGGCGTGTCACCGTTGATAGCAAACTTAAGTGTCTTCTCAGCACGTTGGCCATCCGCTTCCACCTCCTGCGTGAAGGTAATTCCTTCTGCAGCGGTAGTATCGCCCTCAGTCACGCGACAGGTGGATCCGTCCGGAATGTCATCGAACACCAGCTTTTGGGTTTGCGGGTTGTCGGATTGCGGGGAACTTACTTTTCCTGCGTGAGACACCAGCACGCCCCCATCCGGCGGGGTACAGACGACACTGACGTCGAATTCACGCTGGTACTTAACGTTCTTGCGCACCGGGGAGATGTAATCACCGGTTTCTGAATCAAACGCGACGGTTTTGGTGATTTCCATCTTTTTCTCAGCGTAGCCATACGTGTGCGAAATGTTGACCACGGTCTGTTCACCTACCGTGAATACGCCAGAATCAACCCCTTCGCCAGTATCGAAAGATTTATTGACGTCGTCTGCTTTCAACGTGGAGTTTCGTGTGATCTCGAATCCATCTCCACGCTTCCCGTCATCAACATCGACCTCCTTGATCTGGCACGTGCTGGATTCTGGAATAGAGGAGCTAGGCACCTGGAGGGAAGATTCACCGGGCTCAAGAGTGAAACTCCCCTGCTCACCCAAATCAAGCTGAGTACCGTCGGAAGCGCGACACTCTAAGGTGTACTTCACCGGCTTGGTAAACTTTGCTACACCTGCAGTTCGCTGCTTGATGGTTACACCATCACCGGCAGCTTTGAAGGTATTAATAAGATCCACTTTTTCTTCAGGTTGTCCAACCTCGAGACTGAGAGAACCTACATTGGACGACCAGTCGAGACCGCGAACTGTGTCAGGATCCTTTTCAGAAAAGCGGCACGTGTTGCCATAGGGAACACGCATAGCTCCACCGGCCCCATCATTTACCAAAGATGCCAATTTTTCATCAGCTACATCCGCGATGAGGCGCTTGGTTTCCGATCCGCCAAGGCGAAGATCACCGCGAAGATCGACGTTGGTATATTGCCCCTCGGCTGTCTCAACGTTACGGACACCGCAGTCAAATGAAACTTCGTAATCAGCTGGCAGAAGGTTGGAAATGCCGAGTTCAGACCTCACCAGCTTATGGAGGTCAACGGTGGCTAGCCGGCTCACATAGTGATTGGATACGGTCACGGCATTGTGCTTCTCGTCGGTCGTATCATCAACCGTTAGTACCGGCTTGGATTTGGCTTCCTCATTAGTCAAGGACGTGACTTGGTCAGAGGTATCAGACGCCGAAACCTGGGTCCTATCTACAACCTGATTAGGGAACTCTGGTTGCTGCGACTCCCAAATTCGACACTCTGCACCAACGCGCGCACCTTTGATGTACTGGGCATTTTCACTTCCACTAGCGAGCTTCAGAGTTCCTTCTACCTTGCCAGCAGGATCATTCGGAGTCTCACAAACGTAGGAAACATCGTAAGTTCCTTCATTGGGAACCTTCGCGGCCGCGGGGCCAACAAGATTCTTTTGAACCTTTACGTCACGGCGCTGGAAAGAATACTGGGCATCAATAGACACAGTGGAAACGCTGTTGTTTTGCCCCGAGTCAGGAAACTTCAGAGGATAAGCTTCTGCCTGGTTCTTCTCCACGACAGCACCATCGAGCTTCAACGTGCGACCATCAAAAACAATGGTCTCGTTTTCAGTTCCCGACAAACCGGACAGCGGCTTGAGCAAGCAATCACGCCCGAGTGGCACGCCCGTAAACTGGGCCGTTCCATCAAGCTGGTTCGCGCCCGTGGACGTAGTTTTCATAGTGACAACCTGGTCATAATTTGCACTGTCACAAGTAAGTTCAAAGCGGTAGTCACGTGGGCTTCCGAGATGGCCCACCGCTTCACCATGAATGTGCTTGGACACGTTCACCGTGCCGGTACGGGCATCGAAAGCATTACCTGCCACTGCGCTGCTGACGCCCGTCGCGTTGGTGCTTCCCTCGGCTAATTTGACCGTCGCAGTGGGAGTAGCTCCAGTTCCAGATGTCACGTTGGAACCTGTCCAGGTCAATTTCAACTGCGTTCCTGGGCTAGCCTGCGCGTTCTTCTCCGTCAAAGTACACATGGCACCCGCAGGCAAACCTGTAACGGTATAACCAGCACCGTCCGCAAGCGCGCGTGAATCCGCAAGTTTCACGTCTGGATAAGCTGCCTTAAACCCTTGTGGCTCCGTGCAGGAATAGCCAATGTCGTACGTAAGCAGCTGAATATCTTTGTAATTCTTTGCAGTACCGCTCACCGACTTACGCAAGTTAAGTGATGAAGGCTTGAACTTAGGAGTCCACGTAACCTTACAGTTCATGGGGACCGAGGTCTTGTTCTCCATCACGAGAGTGGAAGTGCCAGTAGCCGTATCTTTTTCCAACGAGACACCCTTGCCCGCGGGGACACTCCTCTCTTTCACCGTGATGTTCTTCGTCGCATCGGTTGGATCAGTACATTGCCATGCGGGCTCGTAACGGTTGAAAGCAAGATTCTTCTGCGCACCTTGAGCAGCGGAGCGGAAAAGCATCACGTCCTTGGCATTAGTGCCGTTGGCATCATAGGCATCCATTTGGCGCAACGCTTGGGTGTAAGTTCCTTCACCCTGCCATGGAACAGGCGTCTCGGTACCGTTGAGTCGGGTTGCCATGGAGAAATCAAACGTTGTTGCTTGGCCCGTTGCCGCCTTCTCCATCGTGGTATCGACAGGCAGAACGTTTCCCGTCATTCGACCCATATTCAGCGCAAGAGCAAAGGCCTGAAATCCATCACGCGTGAACAGTCCTACATCGAGAGACGTAACGCCGTCACCACCAAGAATGTAAGTTCCTGCGGGATACTTATACGACGTGTTCTCCTTACAATAAACATCCTTGAAGGTGTTATCGCCCTCGTTGTAGTAGCTTTCCTTACCTGGTCCCAGAATGCTTCTCGAGTCTCTAGCGGGATCGCACGCAGGAAGATACCCAGGCGGCGTAATTCGGCGGTACAGATTCAGTTCTTGGTTCAATTCCGGCGCATCAAAAGACATATTTTCGCCGAATAGGCCAGACTCGGTTGCCTCCGCATCGATCGCGGTCATGCGATAGCCGGTGACGTTTTTACCGGTAGCCTTGTCTTTGACTTTGATGTCTCGGAACTGCACCTTAGCCATTTGGCCAGTAGAAACAACGCTGATTACATTCCTGAAGGTAATAGCCGGTGTACTGCTGTCACCGGTGAATTGTCCGAAGTACTGGACACCATTGATTTCATTACCAAACACACGGTTATTGATCGGACCAGCTTCCAGACCAAAACGCTTCATCTCCGTCGACCACTTGGTCGTACCGCCGCCAGCTCGTTCGGAGGACGTAAGGAGGTTGACTGTGAAGCTCATCTCATAGCGGCCCATATCCTTCGTGACGCGGGTAGGCGTGGGAGACAAAACTTGCATTAAACCTGCCATGTCAATCCAACACAACTGTTGGGCGTACGGTGCTACGTCACCTGTTCCCCTCCTGAAAGAACACTGGTTAAACGCGTTCTCATTCTTACCCCAGTTCCTCGAGGTTTGTGCTTGTGCCTCGGGGGTGGTGTGTCCTTCCCAAGGGCTGTTGGGCATAGCAAGGCCGGCAACCGCGATCACGGCCGCCACGATGACGGTGCCAAGGCGCTTCATCGCTGTGGTCAGTGTGGTCATCTGCACGGAGGCTCCTAAAGATTGTGGGTTGTTCGGAAATAGGCGAGAACCTATCACGGCTTCTGGCCCGCTTCAGATTCTGAAACATCGCCCGTTTCTTGTTCCTTCTCACGACGTCGCGAAAGGATTATAAAGGCCAACGCTATGAGCGTTAGACCTGCAAGTACGATCCCCATGACGCTGGCGCCAGTACTGGCCAAGGAGTCGAGCGCCCGGCTTAGCGGTCCTTGGTTTTGCGGAACGGTTGGTCGCTCTTCATCCGGTTCGGAGAGACGCGTGCTCGATGTTTCAGCGGCTTCGCCTTCGCCCGCAGGTTTTTCCGAGGAACCCCCGGAGCTTCCTGCAGCGCCTATTCCCAAGGCTGCGATGAGGGCGGCAATGGGCCGCCACAGGCGCGAACTGCTCGAGCCTCCTGGTTGGCTATTGCCATCGAGTACTACTTCAACCGTATTTGATTTTTCCGGCGTAAGGCCGATAGTGCAGTCAAGAGCGACCGGAGCACCATCAAGAGGTTGTTGATCGGCGACGAGACTATAGTGTGCGTTGACTGCTTGAATCTCTCCGGGCTTGGGAACGCAATAGCCATCCGGTGAGAAGAGCGCAGTGTTGTGGATCATTGAGTCGGAGGCCGAATTCTCCTTGACGGATGTCACGATATCGAAGTGGACCTTGGTTTCTGGATTTCCATCCCGTGAGGCGGCAAGCTTGGCCAAACCAGTCTTCTTGAGAGAGAAGGTTACCCGGTTACCTGACTCCCCCACCACGTAGTCCTCTTTCTCAAGAAGTCGCACATCGCCATCCGCATTAGTCACGCGTACGTTTTTAATGCCTTTGAAACTGAGAAGAGTGGCCAATGCGTCGATCACAACATATTGGTGCAATTCACCATTTACATCGCAAGGTGGAACCGACGTAGTGATTTGAAAGGTCAGCTCGTCTCCTAGGGCCGCCTTGTCAGAGCTTGCCTTCTTCTCAATAACCGTGGGCTGGTTCTTCGCCCGAACGAGGGCAGGCTCCTTCCCGATATAAACAAGAATCGGTGTAGCGACATCGCGATGCACATTTCCTGTGCGAAGGTTGACCTCCGAGACTTGGTAAACCCCTGGTTGAAGGCCATAGAAGCTAGCTTTGCCTTCTTCATTAGTGTCCGCAAAGTGGGCTTGGCCGGTGCTGTATCCGGGATCGTCGCCAAGCAGGCGCGGATTATCTTTAGCTAGCGCGCCGAGATCCGTAGATTCATTAGCCTGGAGATCAATCAACTGAACGGCTTTAAAACGGGCTTGCGTATCCACCGGCTCCCCTGCCGCACCAGCACCAAGAGTTTTGGCGATTACAAGACTCGCTACTTGTTGAGCTGGCACAGGCGCTGCGTTAAGCAAAGTCACGCAGACAATCATGAAGGCAGCAAGCACGGAGGCAAAGCGTCCATAGATGTGAGCGCGTGACTTCATGAGCATAGGTACTTTCACTAACTATAAATTTCTTGATCCTGCTTGCGCTTCTTGCGGCGCCGAGCCAGTAGCCACAGCAGGTAGGCAATAATAAAGACAACAACGGCGATAGCGATGGTCATCCACGACTGCCACGGGGGCTTGAACCCCTGGTCATAGTTGGCAGGCACGTCCGTGCGCTCACCATGGACCAGTAGCCGATGGGAGTTGATGCCATACGGAGTACAGGTAACAAGGGTGAGAAGGTCTCGCCCTTCTTCGACCTGGAGGTGTTCGATTTCTTCTGGAAGAACAGTTTCAATCCCAGTGACTTTGTAGGCAAGGACCTCACCCATGACCTCAATGGTGAAAACTTCACCCTTTTTGATGTGGGTAAGGTTGTCGAACATCGTCAGGGTCGCGAGCCCCGTATGTCCTGTGAGCACAGAATGAGTTCCCACTCCACCCACAGGCAAGGCTGTGCCGTATAGGTGGCCCACACCGTGGGCGAGCACGTTTGTCGACGTCCCGTGGTACACCGGCAAATCAATGCCGACGCTCGGGACTCGGACACGGGCCATCGGGCCTACGGTGCGCAGGATATCTAGGTAATCCTTGTAAGCGGGAGAATTAACATCAACACCGTTGACCCAGGGATCGGGGGCTCCTACCTCCGGCAGTTGGGCGTTGTACTCCGCGGCTCGCGCGAACTCAGCGGCACGCTCATCCTCAGACAAACGCGAAACGGAACGCGAATATTCTTCTGCAATCTGGTGCTGCTCAATGTTCTTGTAGTAGGTCAGCACGACCGGAGACAAGAACACCAGCAGAGCCAGTATGAGATAAACGATGGAGCGCGGATTACGACGTCGCCTTCTGCGTTGGGTCATGCAGTGCCCCGCCTTCCCGGAAACCCTTAATTAAGCAGTACGGGAATCCTTGTAGGAGGTGTAAATGCCGCGAGCCAGCAGTGCGAGACCAACAAGGAAGACCAAGATGATTCCCCAGGCACCGGTCGCCGGCAGCTGTCCCAGGACGGAGTTGCGCTGGTTGTCTACTGTGACGCTCAAGGTCTTTGCCGCAGCATCCACAGTGACATGCTGCGGAACCTCGTTACGCACGAAGTTCTTCGGGGCCTTGCTCTCAAGTACGCAGTAGTCCTTGGTAGTCACGCCGGTGGCAGCAGCAAAAGACTGTACCGGAATGGCATATCCCTTTGCCTCAGACTTAAGGCTTGGAGCGGTGCCCGTGGACCCAGAGGTCTTAATCGTGGTTGCTGAGTTTCCGCTTTCGGTGGTGGCCATGTTCAGCGGATCGCCGAGCAGCTGCCAGCTACCGTTTTCCTGCTTGCACTGATAGAGCTCGAACTCTGCGTCATTGAGGGAGTCCCCCTCCTTGGCGTTGCCAGAGGTCTTAGTGATGGTCAGGGTACCGAACGTGGTCTTGGTTGGGTTGTCCTCTTCGCCCGGGGTAGCCGGGTCATCGCCATTGGTATCTACCTCAGCGCCGTTGGGAAGGAGGATCTTCGCGGTGTTGGTAATCTCACCACCTTCCGGTGCCTTGGTGATGGTGGCGGGGAACTCAACGAGAACCTTCAGGCCAGGAGCACTCTTACGGGCTTCCTGCAGCTTGGCCAAGCCGTCCTTGGTGAATTCCACCTGCAAGGTATTGGTAGCAGTATCCAAGGTGGTGTTGTAATCGCTTGCTGCAAGCGTTGCACCATTGGTGGCTCCGTCGAGCGAGACCTTGACTTTTTGCGTGTCGACCTTTAGAGCCGCATTAAGCGGGTCTTGGATGATGAAACGGGTCAATGCGTCAGCGGGTACCGGTGCATTCACGGTATAGGTCAGCTGCGTTCCGATGGTCGCGTCAGCGTCCTTGACCTGCTTGGAGGGAACTAGCTTCTGGTTCTTCGGCTGAACAGCCTGCTCATAGACCCACTCGCCATTAACATCATGGGGCAAGGTGACGAGGAAAGGCGGAGCGGTGGTGTAACCAGCGCGGTTAATCTCGGTAACTTTGTAGGCGCCCACCTTCAAGTTGTCGGTAGCCGTATCGAAGGTGGCCACGCCATTATCACTAGTCTTCTTGGTGACAGCCGTAAAGCCGCCATCGATCGGCGCATTCGCTGCCGTGTAGCCGGAGAGCTGCTTCCAGCCCTCCTGCTTAGTCAAGTCCACATCGACGCGCTCGACCTTGAACTCAGAGTCAGCCAGCGGGGTGCTGGTATCGCCCGGGTCGCCGAGGTACTTGGTGATGGTTAGCTTGACGGGTTTAGTCGCATCGATGACAGACGCAGCGCTAGGAGTGACAGGAGCAGGAGCAGTCTCCACACCAGCCTGGGGAGTTGTAGTGGTTTGCGCAAGCGCAGGAGCCGCAAAGCCTGCTCCTGCGACGGAAATAGCACCAGCCGCGACGAACGCAACGAGACGAGTAGAAGCCTTATTCATAAAGGTTCCAATCTCCCAATGTAGGGAATAGGCGAGCACCATTCCGGCACTCGAGAGAAGTAATTCACTGGGAGAATACTAGGAAGCTGAGAGGGTTGCAAACCTTATCCTGCCGATATGCGCCTACCCTTAATTTATGCATAGCTACAATTCGACTAAGAAAGACTCGCCGCTAGTGTTGCGACCGGCTATTTGGTAGCAGTGTCGTGACTATCTGGTAGCGCTTCAGTGAGTATCTGGTAGCAGCTCGCGG